>NZ_JABUTB010000068.1 GCF_021443865.1 Clostridium sp. | reverse complement strand
CAATGATTTAGAAGAACTTCCGGCTATGGTTTATGTAACAGAGGTATCACATAATTTATTGGAAAAGGGATATTGTTATGGTGGTGGACACTATAGAAGATCTCATATGGAAAATGCATTAGTTGGAGAAAATATAGAAAATTCAAAGATGGTTAGGGTTACCCCACCAACACATGAAAGTATAGATTACCATTTTGAGCTATCAGAAAACTGCAAGGTTTCAGATACAGTAATTATGGCTTTTAGAACTCAAATATTTGTAACTAGAAGCAATGTAGCTTTGGTAAAGGGGATACATAAAGGAAAACCAGAAGTAGTTGGAATTTACGATTCACAAGGAGAAAAAGTTATTTCCTGAAAATTGGTCCCCTGGGGACCAAAATATGGAAGTGGAAATTGAAATCAGTAAGATAGATTAGTTAAGAAGTAATTGATGTAAATATGAGATAAGAAATTAATAATATTAAATAATAAAAATTTAATGAATTTTATAAAAGAAATGGATGCGAGAGGATGGGTTAGGAAACATCTCTGCTGAAATTTCTTTTTTATTTGTAAAATATTGGACCCCTGGGGTCCAAAAAATGTAAGGAGGAATTAAAATGAGTAAGTTTATAGTTATAGTTCTTGATGGCTTTGGAATAGGAGCAATGGATGATGTAGTAGAAACAAGGCCACAGGATATTAATTCTAATACTTGCCTTCATATATTAGAAAGAAGAGGGGATTTAAGGCTACCTAATTTAGAAAAGTTAGGGTTAATAAATATTATAGATAAAGAAATAAATGGAATGAAGAAAAATCCTAAGGCTACTTATGGGAAGGCTAATTTAACTCACTTTGGAGCTGATACCTTCTTTGGACATCAAGAAATAATGGGAACTAAGCCAAAGGTGCCTTTTAGAGAACCTATAAAAAATAAGATAGATGAAATCTATGAAGCAATAAAAGAAGCAGGATATAAAGTAGAGTATAAATATGGCAAAAAAGAAAAATATCTAGTGGTAGAAGATGCACTTACTGTGGCAGATAATATAGAATGCGACTTAGGACAAGCTTTTAATATTACATCTGCTTTAGATATAATTCCATTTAATAATGTATTAGATATTGGATATATAGTAAGGTCTATAGCAAGAGTACCAAGAGTAATTACCTTTGGTGGAAGAGAAATTACTTTAGAGGATATATTAAATGCAGAAGAAGAAAAAGGTGAGGAGTATATTGGAATAAATGCACCTAAGTCTGGTGTTTATAATATTGGATATGAATGTATTCACTTAGGATATGGTGTTAATCCTAAAACTCAAGTTTCTACTATTTTATCAGAGGAAAATGTACCAGTTTATTTATTAGGAAAGGTAGCAGATGTAGTTATAAATGAAAAAGGTACAAGTATTTCTATGGTAGATACAGAAAAAGTTTTAAAAAGAACAATAGAAATATCAAAGGAAGTAGATAAAGGCTTTATTTGCTGCAATGTACAAGAAACAGATTTATCAGGACATGCTGAAGATGTAGATAAATATGCAGAAAAGTTACAAATTGCAGATAGACTAATAGGAGAGTTAATGGAAACTATTCATGAGGATGATATTTTATTAGTTATGGCAGATCACGGAAATGATCCAACTGTAGGTCATAGTAAGCATACAAGGGAAATGGTTCCTTTAATGATTTATGGAGAGAACTTAAAAGAAGGTTTTATTGGAGTAAGGGAAACCCTTTCTGATGTAGGGGCAACAGTAGCTGATTACTTTAAAGTTAATAGTCCAGAGAACGGGACAAGCTTTTTAAAAGATATAGTTAATAATAAGGAGTAGTATAAATGAAGAAAGATACCAAAGTCTATAGAGCACATACACTAGCAAAGCAAAATTTATATAAATCAGTAATTTCAATAAATAATAATATAAATGAAGAAATTAAAGATAAAAGTAAAGAAGTTTTAACCTTCGGTGTTAAGAACACTGTGGATATTCCTAGGGGCATAGTGGATAAGTTTAGGAAAAATTCAGAATATTTATTCTTAACTGTTGATAAGATGTCCCATTTGGGGAGAAGTATAGATACAGACTTAATAAATCCACTAACTTATAGGTGTATGACAGGTTCAAGTAGTGGTACAGCTATAAATATAATTAAAGGAATTAATGACTTTGGTATAGGAACAGATGGTGGGGGCTCAGTATTAGCCCCTGCCCTTAGTACAAATTTATACTCCTTTATTGGATCGGGAATTAATTTAGTTACAGGTAAGAAAAGTTTATCCACAGATAGCATATCCTTTAGTGGAGGAATTGGAATAATATCTAAGAGTTTTTCTGTTTTAAAGAAAGTAACAGAAGATATACTAGAAGAAAAAATAGAAAGTAAAGATGATATTATTAGAATTTTAATTCCAAAAGAAAATAATATTACATTACCAGATGGAGTTGATATGAGAGAAGAAATAGATAAAGCTATAAAGCTCTTGAAAAATAAAAGACTTCAATTTATAGAATATAACTTTGGTAATATATATGAAAGAGCTGTAGCAATAAAAGAAATAAACAACATATTTAAAAGAGATTTAGCAAATATTATATTAACTTATGAAGGGCCAATAGATATTTATGGCTACGATGAAACTATACAAAGAAGCTTTAAAGGAAAAGCAGAAAAAGAAATTACATCTAATGGTGGTAAGGCCTTAGTTAAATCTATAAATATGTGTAAATGCACAGGAATTACAATTCCAGGAGAAAAGCTTGCAAGTGGATTTGTCATATGTGGAAAGCAAGGAAGAGAAGGCATGGTAAAAGCCTTTTATTTAGCAGGAGAATTGGATTCAGTAATAGAAAAGAATGAAATCTTCCAAAGATATTTTATAGAAAGAGAAAAGTTCGTTGAGCCAATAAATATATAGATTTTTATGCCCTAAATGGAGAGTTTCATTTAGGGTATTTTATTGGATTAAATTAATTTCCAGAAATTGTTCCCCTGGGGAATGATATTACGAATATATTAAAGTTATTTTAAGTATAATAGAGTATTAATTAAATAATCTAATGTAAGCTTCCTTAAGGAATAATTAAGTCTATTATACTTAGTTCTATATATCTGTATAATATAATATAGTATATTACTAATGTTTATTATTTAGAGATAAATATTGCTTAAATTATTTACAAATAAATTAGAAAGAGGAGTAAATTTGAAAAAGAATATAAAGTTTATTTATAGTATTAAAATAATATTATTTTGTTTAATAATAGTTATTCCAATTTTATTTATTAATTTTAAAGAAGATGAGATATCTATAATAGATAATAGAATGCTGTTGAATTATAATGATATAGTAAATGACAGCAAAGATATTAATGAGGTTTTTACTAATATAGGAACATATGCAAATGATAGAATAGGCTTTAGAGAAAATATGGTTAATCTATATACATATTCTATGGATAAGCTATTTAATGATATGATTCATCCAATTTATCAATATGGAAAAGATGGATTTGTATATATGAAATTACCAGAAACTAAGGTTAACTTAAGATTTCAAGAGGTTTTCTCAAGCTTTATAAAGGACTTTCAGGAATATTGTAATGAAAGAAACATAAAATTTTTATATACCTTAGAACCAAATAAATCAACTGTCTATCCAGAATACTTACCAGAGGGGTATAACCCTAGCAGTGAAAATAGAGATTATTTAATAGAACTTTTAAATGAAAAAGGTGTTAACTATTTAAATAATGCTGATACTTTATTAGAAGCAAAGGAAAATCCCTTATTTGAAGATGTATTGCTATATGATAAAAAATATGATGCAGGTCATTGGAATGAAACTGGAGCCATAGTTGGTATTTCAGCAATAATAGACAGGCTTAATGAATTAGATAATAGAGTTGGAAGATTTGATATTAATAAATATGAAACAGAGCAAGTTATTAATGAAACATTACTTTCATCTAACTTTAAAATCAATGAAGAAACTACTAACTACAGTTTAAAAGAATATAACTTAGAGTATATTGAAGATTATGAAGAGGAAATATATAGACATGAGAATTTTAGATATTTCACTCATTACAAAAACTTAACTAATACCGAAGCACCAAGGCTATTAATTTTTGCCGGAAGCTATTTTAATAATAAAGAAAAATTCATAACTGGAAACTTTTCAGAAGTTATGAAGATACATAATTACACTAATGTAATTGATTATGAATACTATATTAATATTTATAAGCCAGATATAGTATTATTTGAGTCAACAGAGTATACCAATACAGGTTATCACTATCCAATAAAAATGATGGAAGAGAAAACATATATAAAAAATATTAAAAGCTATGATAATTTATCAGAAGATAATTTTGTAAATGTAGATATTGATAATATTGAGATATCTGGAAATAATATAACTAAGGTTAGGGTTCCTATAGAAAGTGATAATTTATTATATGCTTATGCAAATATAGATAATAGGATATTAGATAGTAAAATAATTAGAGAAGAAGATAATTTATACATAGAGTTTTCATTAATATCAAAGGAATTTAAAGAGGCAGATAGCCTCCAATTATATTTTATTTCACAGGATGAAAAACATTATCAAAAGATAAAATTAGAAATTAGAAATTAGAAAGGAATAAGTTTATGGTATTTAGTTCAACAATATTCATTTTTGCATTTTTACCAATAGTATTATTGGCATACTACATACTAGGTAAGAAAATAAGAAACTACGTTTTACTATTAGCAAGTCTTTTTTTCTATGCTTGGGGTGGAGTAGATTATTTAAAAATATTAATAGTATCAATTATAATAAACTATATTTTTGGAATATTAATAGACAGATTAAGAGAGGAGATTGTACTAAAAAAAGTATTTCTAGGTATTGGTGTTTTTCTTAATTTAGCATTACTTTTTTATTATAAATATTATGACTTTTTTATAAAAAATGTAAACTCAGTATTTAATGCTGATTTACCATTAAAACAGATAGTTTTACCAATAGGTATTTCATTTTTTACCTTTCAAGGAATGTCTTATATTATAGATATTTATAGAAAAGATGGAAAGGTTAATAAAAATCCATTTTCTGTGGCACTATATATTTCATTCTTTCCACAATTAGTTGCAGGACCAATTGTAAAATATAAAACAGTAGATGATCAAATTAGAAATAGAAAAGAATCTATTGATGAGTTTAGTTACGGAATAAATAGATTCGTTATTGGATTAGCTAAAAAGGTTATAATAGCAGATGTATTAGCAGCCATGGCAGATAATATATTTACTCAATATTATAGTGGAATTGATACACCAACTGCATGGATAGGAGCAATTTGCTATACCTTCCAAATATATTATGATTTTTCAGGATACTCAGATATGGCTATAGGTCTAGGCCATATGTTTGGATTTAAATTTATGGAGAACTTTAATTATCCATATATTTCAAAGTCTATAACTGAATTCTGGAGAAGGTGGCATATTTCATTATCTACTTGGTTTAAGGAATATCTTTATATACCCCTTGGTGGTAATAGAAGAGGAAATGTATATTTGAACTTATTTATAGTATTTTTAGCCACAGGGATTTGGCATGGCGCAGATTGGTCATTTTTATTGTGGGGATTATGGCATGGATTATTTATTTTAATTGAAAGATTTATAAGAAATAATAAGTGGTATATGAATATTCCCAATATAATAAAGTACATTGCTACTATGCTAATAGTAGTATTAGGATGGGTTTTATTTAGAGCTGATAACTTGGACCAAGCTATAGGTTTTATAAAAACTATGTTTGGATTTAGAACTGCATCAGCATTAACCTTTGAGTATATTTACTTTATTAATAAGAAATTTATATTCTGGATTGCAATGGCAGCTATTGGCTCTGTGCCTTTTATTGCTAACAAACTTAAGAAGTATAATGGAAGAAAGAGTTTTGAAATATTAGCTACAATAGGTATTGCAATATTATTTGTTATATCAATTATTTTTGTAGTGAATTCTACTTATAGTCCATTTATTTACTTCCAATTTTAAGGGAGGTAATTATTATGAAAAAAATTAAAATAATTAAGATAATAATTTTTACTTTTATTATAATTTTGCCAATAGTAACCTTTAATATAAAAAGAGATGTTATATCGGAAATTGATAATAAAAAACTTATGAATGTAGAAGATATATTTAATGTTGGTGATTTGACTAAGGGAGTAGAAAGTATTCTAAATGATAGAATCGGATTAAGAAATAATATGGTAAGTGTATATAATAAGTCCATGGATTTATTATTTGATGAAATGATTCATCCTAACTATCAATATGGTGAAGATGGATATGTATTTTTCAAGGTATCAGAAAATAAATTAGATAGTGAATTCCAAGAAATTTATTCAAGCTTTATTAAGAATTTTCAAGAGTATTGCGAAAGTAGGGGGATAGGGTTCTTATATACAGTAGAACCATCTAAAGTCACAGTTTATGAAGAACACTTACCACAAGGATATGTAAGTAATGACGAAAACTTAAAGTATTTTACATCATTACTAAAGAGTAAAGATGTTAATTATCTTGATAATTCAGAAGTTTTAATTAATGCTAAAAAAGATACACAAGTCTTTGATAAGATGTATGATGCAGGACACTGGAATGAAACTGGGGCATCTATTGGAATTTCTAAAATAATAGATAGATTAAATGATTTAGATAATAGAATAGGAAGTTTAGATTTAAATAAATATGAAAAAGTTAATCATATTAATAAAACATTACCAGCATCAAACTTTTCTATTAATGAAGAAACCATTCATTATAATTTGATTGAAGATAACTCTATACAAATTGATGATTATAATGATGAAGTAATTAGGGATAGTAACTATAGGACTTTCTCTTATTATAAAAATCCAACCAATGAGGATTTACCTAAAATACTTATATTTGTAGGAAGCTACTTTAATGGAAAAGAAAAATTCTTAACAGAAAACTTTTCAGAAGTAATTAGAGTTCATAATTATAAGAATGTAATAAACTATGAATACTATATAAATTTATTTAATCCAGATATAGTTTTGTTTGAGTCAACAGAGTATACACATTCAGATACTTTCTTTCCTAGAGAAGATATGAAAAATAAAGTGACAAATAAGAATATATTAGAATACCAAAGTCAAACAACAGATAACTTTGTAGCTATATTAATGGAAGAAATAGAAAAGACAGGAGATAAAATAACTAATTTCAAAATTCCTGTGGAAAGCGATGATTTGTTATACGCTTATTCAAATATTAATGGCAGAGTATTAGATTGTAAAATAAATATTAATGGAAATAATCAATACCTAGAGTTTTCTGTAATAACTTCAGAATTAGATAATTTAGAAAATGTTGAATTGTATTTTGTATCTAAGGATGAAGCTAGATATCAAAAGTCAGAAATACACCTGTAAAGTTAAAAGTGAAAAACTAAATAAAAGTGAAAAATGAAGAATTTAGAAGCTACTTAAGTAGCTTCTTTCTTATTGGATTGAAAATAGGAATTTGTGTAGTTCTTCTGTTGTTCCTGCTATATCTATATTAGTGTGATACATATCTGTAAAACCTGCACTAATAATATTTCCATCTGAAGGGAATCTTCCTTGTTCTATATTACTTAATCCCATTCCTAAAGCTTTAGTGGAAATAGAAATTATTTCACTATTACTTAAATTAGTAGTAACTAAAGGAAGAATATTATTTATCATTCCAGGAACTTCAGTTAAGTTTATATCTTTAAATTTAACAAATAATGAATTTAACACATCTCTTTGTCTTTCAGTTCTTTTAAAGTCTCTTCCAGCAGTATATCTTATTCTGCAATAGGCAGAAGCTTGAGTTCCATTTAATAATTGTCTGCCAGCATAATAAATATGTTCTGTTGTTGTTCCATTTTTATTATCAATACTATCAATATACCCATTAATATATTCTAATTCATCTTCAGTTATTTCAATTTCAACTCCACCTAAGGCATCTATTATCTTAGGCAGTCTTTCTAAATCAACTTGTACAAATTTATCAACTTTAAGATTAAAGTTATAATTTATAGCCTTTAAAATAGAGCTTGGACCACCATCTAAAATAGTGTAATTTAAATTCATTTTGCCACCATCAGGTAAATCTAAATAAATATCACGCATTAGTGAACCAAGTTTTATCTTATTGTTTTTAGTATCGATGGCTAAAAGCATAGTAGCATCAGCTGCACTAACTTCATATATATCGGAATAGTCACTTCCAAACAAAGCTATAGTTATAACATCATCAGCTTCTTTAGGAACTTCTTTACCTGTATTTACAACGTCTTCTCTATTAATTTTAACTCTCGCTACTTTACTAGAAATATAATATGTATATGCTGAAATAGATTCAAATATTGCTAAGGTAATAAATAAAATAGATAGAATAATTTTCTTCTTTTTGGATAATTTTTTCATAATTAGTTCCTCCAATGATAATGTTTATTTAAAATACTGATATATTATATCAGAATATGGTAATTATGGGAATACAGAAATAATACACTAAATTTCAATTATTTGAAATTAAATACAATTAGTGTTAAGATATAAAATATATACACATTTTGTGAGGGGGGGAAATAGTGGGAAAACTTAAATATTTCATATTAGTGATATTATTAATTATGCCTATGTCAAAACCAATGGCAAGTGATAAAGTAGAAAATAATAGAGTTTATAATTATATTATTGACAATGGTACAACCTTTGGCGAAGATAACTTAAGTGATAATTCTGATACTAAAATATTACCACTAATGTCTAATGGAGCTAATAAAACTATAAATAATATAGTTATACTAATAAGGTTTAAAGGAGAAGATGAATTTATTAATAATGACAAAATTAATAAATTGAAGGATACCTTTAATCTTTATAAAGATTTGAATTTAGATAATGTTTCAGATTTAGGATCTATATCTTTAAATTCTTATATTAGTGATTTAACTTATGGAAAGGTTAAGGTTGATAGTAGTTTCTATCCAGTTGAAAATAATAATTATTTCTCAATAGAAGCACCAGAAACAAGGGAATACTATGAAAAATATATAGCTGGAAGCAAGGAAGAAGCAAACTTTATTAAATGGGCTTTTGATAGTGTTAAGGATAAAATAAACCTTCCAGAAAATGAATTAGATAAAGATAACGATGGTGAAATAGATGTTGTTACATTTTTATGCTCAGGGGCAACAATAAGTAATAATATGCTATGGCCACATGAAACAAAGTTTACTGGTTATTCCTCTATTAATGGTAAAAAGTTAGGTACATATAATTTAATTAACATAGGAAATAGTGATAATAACCTTTTTAATAAAGGAAATTTAAAAATAGTTATTCATGAATTTTTACATGCTTTTAGTTATCCAGATTTATATAGATATTATAGTAATGGAAATCCTGTAGGGGAATGGGATGTTATGGCAAATACAGATGGATTTGGACAACTTCCTCTAGTTTATACAAGGAATTTATATAGTAATTTAAACTTAAATATTAAAGAGGTAACTAATGATGGGGTTTATAAAATTAAATCATCAAAAAGTACTAATAAGAATGAGGTTATAGCTTTAAAAATAAAGTCTCCTATATCAGATAAAGAATACTTTATGGTTGAGTTTAGAAAGAATGAAGGTAATTGGGATAGTGTATTACCAGGATCAGGACTTATAGTTTACAGAATAAATAATAATGTAAATGAATTTTATGGTAATAGAAATGGCTACCCAGACCATATATATGTCTTTAGGCAAGGTGAAATAAATAATATATATGCACAAGGAAATACGAGAACTGCATTTTTATCTAAAGAATCAGGTAGGACAAGTATAGGAAGTAATGATTTGAATAATGGATTTATTTCTAATAGTTTATTTTTTAGTAATGGAAATAATAGTGGAATAGTTATTTCAGATATAGGAAGTGCTAATGGAGATGAAATAAGCTTTAAAATTACATTCCCAAAGAACAATGATTCAGTTAATTTCACTAAAATAGCAGGGAGTGATAGATATGATACAGCTGCAAAACTTAGTAGAGAAAACTTTGAAAGAGCTGATACTGTAATATTAGCAAATGGGTTAGCTTTAGCTGATGGGTTAGCTATAACACCTCTTGCAAGTTATATAAAAGCACCTATATTACTAGTTAGAAAAGATAGTATTCCAACTCAAACAATTGATGAAATAAAGAGATTAGGAGCAAAAAATATAATAATCGTAGGTGGAGAAACTGTTGTTTCTAATAATATTAATAAGGAATTAAATAAGATTGGAATACAAAATATAAAAAGACTTGCAGGTAATAATAGATATGAAACATCATTAGAAATTGCTAAGTTTATAGATAGTAATTACTATAATATTGAAGATATAGTTGTTAGTAATGGATTAACAGAAGCTGATGCTATGTCAATAGCTGCAATAGCTGCAAGGAAAAATATGCCTATAATATTATCTAATTCAAAGGAAATAGGACAAGCTACCTATACTTGGCTTAAAGGTAAAAATTTAAGAAATTCATATATTGTTGGAGGAGAAACTGCTTTATCTAATAATGTATTAAATCAAATAAATTCAGTAACTAGCTTAGATATAAAAAATAATAGGCTAGGGGGAAGTAATAGGTATGAAACTAATGCTATAGTTATTAATAAGTTTAAAGATAACAATTTAGATAAGTTATATTTATCTAAGGGGTTAACCTTAGTAGATGCTTTGTCATCAGGACCTGTAGCTGCTAATAATAATGGGGTTATAGTTCTTTGTAATAATAATTTATCAGAAAGTTCAAGAAATAAATTATATGTTGCATTAACTCGTTCAAGCGGTGATGTATATATTATGTCATCACAACAATTTGCTCGTGAAGTGTCTAAATAGATTATAAGATATTTTCGCTATTACTATTCTTGAATCATTTTTACCAAGCATTTGCTTATCTTCAAGTCTATCAACTCCAACGGAAGTTGATAAACTGGCTCTGTTTTTTCTATTTATGGAAAACTTAATGTATAATTAAATTATCTTAGAGTATCTTTGCATATGCATTTGTGTTGATGATAAGAGCAGTATCTTGTTGAAAAAATATACGAGGTAAGATAATGAATTATATTGAGGAAATAAAAGAACGAATATCTACTGGCGAAATCCAAGAGGCTTCAACGGATTTGCTTGAAGATGCACTTGACGCTGTTTTAGGGAATCCG
>NZ_JABUTB010000067.1 GCF_021443865.1 Clostridium sp. | reverse complement strand
ACTAAAAAATGAAAGAATTAAAAGAAATAGGTATAGATACAGGATTAGCAAAAGTTGAAAGTGAGAAAATGCATGAAGAAGATTGGGCTAATAACTGGAAAAAATATTATAAGCCTACTAAAATTGGGGAAAGAATAGTAGTAAAGCCTATTTGGGAAGATTACGAAGCAAAAGAGGATGAATTAATATTAGCACTTGACCCAGGAATGGCTTTTGGAACAGGAACTCATGAAACAACAAGAATGTGTATTCAAGCTTTAGATAAGTATGTAAAAGAAGATAGTACTGTATTTGATGTTGGATGTGGCTCAGGAATACTTGCAATTGCTGCTGCAAAATTAGGAGCTAAAAAAGCTGTTGGAGTAGATCTAGATCCAGTTGCAGTAGAATCAGCTAATGAAAATGTAGGATTAAACAATTTAGATAATATAGAAATATTATATGGAAACTTAGTGGATGTTATAGAGGGGAAAGCAGATATAGTAGTTGCCAATATAATTGCTGAAGTAATTTGCATATTAACAGAAGATGTTAAAAGAGTATTAAAGACAGATGGATATTTTATAACTTCTGGAATTATTCATGATAGAGTGGATATGGTTACTAATAAGCTTAAAGAAACAGGATTTGAAGTGGTAGAAATAAACAAAGACGGGGAATGGAACTGCATAGTTGCCAAATTAAAATAGTTTTAAGGAGATCGATGTATGCATAAATTTTTTACTCCTAAAGAAAATTTTATAGAAAGAACAGCAAAAATTTTAGGTGATGATGTAAAACATTTATATAAAGTATTAAGGCTAAATGAAGGGGATAAAATAGTCTTAAATAATTGTGATGGAGATGAATTTTTAGCGAAAATAAGAACTATTACAAAGCAAGAGGTAATTGTTGATATAGAAGAACAGCTTGAGATAAATAATGAAAGTGCAGTAAAAATATATTTATTCCAAGGACTACCAAAGGCTCAAAAAATGGACTTAATAGTTCAAAAGGGAACAGAGCTTGGAATAACTGAATTTATTCCAACTATTACTGAAAGAGTAGACATAAAGCTAAAGGGGGAGTTCAAAAAGCTAGATAGGCTTAATAGAATAGCATTAGAGGCAGCAAAACAAAGCAAGAGAACTGTTGTACCAAAGGTTTCTGAACCGATTACCTTTGAAGAAGCTTTAGAGGCTATGAAAAATTTAGATTTAGTTATAGTTCCTTATGAAAATGCAGAAAATTTTGGGATAAAAACATTATTTAATGATGAAAGCATTAACACATCTAAAATCAAAACAGTTGGAATATTAGTAGGTCCAGAAGGTGGATTTGAATTAAGTGAAATAAATGAACTAAAAGAAAATGATGCTTATATAGTAACTTTAGGAAGTAGAATACTTAGAACGGAAACAGCTGGTTTTGTTGCTACTTCATTAGTTCAATATGAGCTAGGAGATTTAGGAGGAAATAAATAATGAAAGTTGCATTTTCTACTCTTGGGTGTAGAGTTAACGTATATGAATCAGAAGCTATGGCTGAAAAGTTTATAAGAGAAGGCTATGAAGTTGTAGAAGCTAACGAAAAAGCAGATGTATATGTAATAAATACATGTACTGTTACTAACATGGGTGATAAAAAGTCTAGACAAATAATTAGTAGAGCAAGAAGATTAAATGAGAATTCTATAATTGCTGTTGTAGGATGTTATTCACAAATAGCACCTAAAGAAGTATCAGAAATACCTGGAGTTGATGTAGTTTTAGGTACAAGAAATAAGGGGGATGTGGTTTATTATGTTAATAAGGCCAGAGAAGAAGGTAAATCACAAGTCCATGTTGAAGGTGTACTTAAAAATAAGAAGTTTGAAGAATTAAATATTGAAGAGTATCAAGATAAGACTAGAGCCTTTTTAAAGATTCAAGATGGCTGTAATAGATTTTGTACATATTGCATAATACCTTATTCAAGAGGATCAGTATGCTCAAAGGATCCTAAGAAAGTCATAGAAGAAGTAAATAAGCTAGCAGAACATGGCTTTAAAGAAATTATATTATCAGGAATACATACAGCATCTTATGGGCTAGATTTAGAAGGTAATGTAAATCTTATAGATATAATTGATGAAATAGAGAAGGTAGAAGGTATAGAAAGAATTAGAATAGGTTCTATAGAACCTGCATTCTTTACTCCTGAAGTAATAGAAAAAATGAAGGGCTTTAAAAAGCTTTGTCCTCACTTCCATTTATCATTACAAAGTGGGTGTGATGCAACACTTAAAAGAATGAATAGAAGATATACAGCAGAAGAGTATGCTGCAAGTGTTGAACTATTAAGAGAAACAATGCCAGATGTGTCTATTACTACAGATGTAATAGTAGGCTTTCCAGGAGAAACAGAAGAAGAATTTAATGAAACTTATAAATTCTTAGAAAAAATAAAGCTTACTAAGACTCATGTATTTAAATATAGTCCTAGAAAAGGAACTAGAGCTGCTGATATGGCAGATCAAATAGATGGTAGCATAAAAGAAAAGAGAAGTAAGCTATTAATTGAATTAAGCAATAAAAATGAAAAAGAATTTATAGAGAAGTTTATAGGAAAAGAAATGGATGCCTTAATAGAAACAGAAGTAAAAGGCCAAAATGGAGTATATGAAGGCTATACAAGAAACTATATAAAGGTACATGTCCCTTGCACATGTGCCGATGTTACTGGTAAAATAGTAGATATAGAAATAGAAAAAGCAGAAAATGAATATGGAATAGCAAAACTACTTTAATAATGCATAATGCATAATGCACAATGCATTATTAAAGAAATAATTCAGGCAAGCTGAATTATAATAAAAAGAAACTCAGCTTGCTGAGTTTCAACAACAATTATGCATTATTAATTATGCATTATTCATTACTACGAAGGGTGGTGATTTTATGAGTTGTATTTTTTGTAAAATAGTAAATGGAGAAATCCCTAGTAAAAAGATATATGAAGATGAGAAAGTCTTGGCTTTTCATGATATAAGTCCAGAGGCTCCTGTTCATTTTTTAGTAATACCTAAGGAACATATTCAAAGTGTTAATGAGTTAACTGAAAAAAATTCAGAGGTTATTTCACATATATTCTTAGTAATTAATAAATTAGTAAGAGAGCTAAATATTAGTGAAACGGGATATAGAGTAGTAAATAACTGTGGTAAAGATGGAGGCCAAACTGTAGACCATATACATTTCCATGTGCTAGGTCAAAGAGATTTAAAATGGCCACCAGGCTAAAATCTTTGTAGCAAATAGTTGACTTTAGAGACCACCTATTGTATAATATAGCGTGTGTTATTAAGCCCGTAGCTGAGTTAAATTAATTAATTTGAGCTAGCGGAGGGAGGGATAATAGATGTCAGAAATAAAAGTTGGAGAAAACGAAACACTTGAAAGTGCATTAAGAAGATTCAAGAGAAAATGCGCTAGAGCAGGAGTTCTTTCAGAAGTTAGAAAGAGAGAACACTATGAAAAGCCAAGCGTGAAAAGAAAGAAAAAATCAGAAGCTGCTAGAAAGAGAAAATTCAAGTAGAATAATTTTGATTTAATTTCAATGTAACTTAATTAATTAAGTAAGCTATTATTGGAGGCTATATTAATCCAATAAGTCTAAGTGTATTTTAAATACATTAAGGTTGAGGACTATAGTTTATATGTTTATCAAAAAAAGTGTAATAATGATTATACTTGAATTGAGGGAATAAATAAGATTTTAATATAATCTTATTAAGTACCTTCCTCAGCAGTAAATAAAAGAAAAATAAAATTATTAAAGAAACAGCTACACCGTTGGTGTTAATAACATTTATAACTGAAAAGTTATGGGAAAAGTCAATTTTATAAGATTAATATTAGTTGATAAATAAAAGCAAAAGGAATTTATTCCTTTTGCTTTTTGCTTTGTTAAAGTAATTTTCTATATATTTTAATCATAGAGTACTATGAGAAAAAATATAAGGAGATAAGAGTATGAAAGAAAGAATAGAGAAAACTAGAGAAATATTAGCAGAAAAATTAGACTTGCCTAAGGATGTAATGTTAAATCTTCCTAAGATAACTATTATTGGAGATAGTGAAATTACTATAGAAAATCATAAAGGGATAATATTATTTGAAAGAAGCATAATTAAAATAAATACAAAAGTAGAAATTGTTAATATTGAAGGAGCAGATTTTGAAATACTATATATTGGGGATTCAACTATAACAATTAGTGGTAAGTTTAAATCAATTAGTTACGAGGTGTAGTATGGCAACAGGAGTATTTGAAAGTGGTAGAGTTATAGTTGAAATTAACATATTAAGACCAGAGAAACTTTTGAACATATTGTGGAGTGAAGCTATTAATATTATTAACGTAAAGAGAATTGATGCTGCTACTATAAGAATAACTATAGATTATAGTGATTATAAATATGTTGTGGTTATTGTTAAGAAATTAAATGGCAAATGCAAAATAATAGGCAGTAAAGGAAGGTTATTTCTAATAGGAAAACTAAAAAATAGGTTTTTCTTAGGTTTTGGTGGAGTAATATTTGTTATTTTACTTTTATATTTTTCAACCTTTGTATGGGGTATAGAAATTACTACAAAGCAAAATGTATCTCCCTATGAAATAAGACAACAGCTTTATTCTTTGGGAATTAAGCCAGGGATAAGCAAGAAAGCAATAGATTTTAAAGAGATAGAGAAGAAGTTAGAAAGTATTAATTCTGATATACTTTGGATTAGGGCAAGGGTAGAAGGATCAACTCTAAAAATAGCTATTGAAGAAAAGGTAAATCCACCAAAAATTAAAGAAAGAAAATATGGTAATTTAATTGCAAGGATGGATGGGGAAGTTAGTAGAGTTTATGCATTTTCAGGTAGATCAACTGTACATGCAGGAGAATATGTACATACTGGAGATGTAATAATTGAAGGAATAAATGGAAAAGAAGAAGAACCTTATGAGGTTATACCAGATGGAGTGGTAATGGCAAATACTTTTTATGAAAAAAGTATGGTTGCACAAATAGATGGAAGTGAAATGAAGAGAACTGGAGAAAAAGATAGTGATATATATTTATCTCTTTTTGGGAAAAAAATTTATCTTAAAAAAGCTATAAAAGACTTTAAAGATTATGATAAAATAGAGGAAAGTAAGAAAATAATAAATAAAGTAAATTATTATGAAAAAAAGGAATTTCCAATAGAATTATCAAAAGAGGAGATAATAAATAATTCTGTTAAAGTTCTAGAGGAATCACTTTACAATAGTTTGACAAGAGAAGCAAAAATTGTTGATAGGATAGTTAGTACCAAGGAAGATTCACCTGAAAATTTAGTGGTTAATGTAGTTTTTATAGTTGAACAAAATATTGTTGATAACGAACCTATTGATTATTAAAGAGATGTAGTTAAAGGAGGATAAATTTGTTTTTGAAGAAAGATAAGAAGAATGATAATAAAGGATACAAAAGAATTTTAATATATGTAATAGTATTTTTAGTTACTTATGTAATTTTATTAACTACAATTTCACCAAAGAAGCATAATTTATCTGTTGGGGATATAGCCACTGTAGATATTAAGGCACCAATAGATACTGTAGATGAGATAGCAACACAAGAAAAAATAGAAGAAGCTATAGCTAAAGCTAAGGAAGATAAGCAGTATACAGTTAAGAGCGAAGTCAAGACCCAAGCTGTTGATAATATAAATAAGCTATTTGATAAGCTAACAATAGAAATTTCTTCAACAAAAGATGATAAAGAAAAACTTTCAGAAATAAAGAAAGTTGATGCTTTTAGATTAACAGATCAAGAATATAATGCATTATTAGCTATAGAGAAAACTAAGGTTTCTGATATTAGAGATAAAACATTACAAGCATTAGAAATGGCGTATAAAAATAATATTGAAGAAAATGACTATGAATTACTACAAAGAGCCAGAGAATTATCAAGTGAAGAACTTATTAGCTTTAATTTAGACAGAAATTTAGAAGATACTTTGAAAAGTGTTTTATATTCACAAATTAAGCCGAATTTCTTTATAGATACAGAAAAAATAGAGGAAAATATAAAGGAAGCACAAAAAAATGTACAAAAGGAAATAATAAAAAAGAATCAAATTATAGTCAAAGAAGGAGAACCAGTAACTGAAAGACAAATTGAAATATTAAATGAACTTGGATTATTAAATAGTGGATTAACAAAAAGCTATTTATCATCATTTATTGCACTAGCAATTTTAGTTGCAGTAATTTTGTACCTTGAATATATTTATATATCTAGAGAAAGAGCAGATATATTTAAAAGTAATAAATTTATAATCTTAATAAGCAGTATAAATGTAATCACTCTTATGTTATCTTTAAGTTTAAATATAATATCACCATACTTAATACCTATAGCTAGTGGTGCAATGATTATGGCCATATTAACAGAATATAAGATAGCACTTGTGGTTAATTTATTAAATTTAGTATTTGTTTCAATAATTGTGGGATTTAACCCATCTATCATAATTATATTTGCAGTAGCTATAATTTTAGGTTCAACTGCAGTTAAAAAGGTTCAACAAAGAAATGATATTATTTATGCAACCTCATATATAGCTGGTATAACAGCTATATTAACATTAACTGTGGGGATGATTTCATCAAGTAATTTAAAAGAGAATCTTATTCAAACAGGATTTACTATTGTTTCTGTAATGATAGCTGGAATATTATCAGTTGGATTATTACCTTTTTATGAATCAATTTTTGATGTAGTTACTAATATAAAATTACTAGAGCTATCAAATCCGAATCAACCTCTTATGAAAAAATTATTAATGGAGGCTCCTGGTACCTATCATCATAGTATGATGGTGGCTAATTTAGCAGAAGCTGCAGCTGAGGTTGTTGGAGGAAATCCAGTAATAGCAAGAGTAGGGGCATATTATCACGATATTGGTAAAACTAAAAGACCTTACTTTTTTGGAGAAAATCAAATAGGTAAAGAAAATCCTCACGATAGGATTACACCAAACCTAAGCACATTGATTATTCTATCTCATACTAAGGATGGTATAGAAATGGCTAAGGAACACAAAATTCCAAAGATTATTCAAGATATAATAGTGCAACATCATGGGACAACTTTAGTTAAATATTTCTATTATAAAGTTAAGAATTCAGCAGAAAATCCTGATGATGTTAAAGAAGAAGATTTTAGATATACAGGTCCTATTCCTGATACGAAGGAATCTGGAATATTAATGCTTGCAGATAGTGTAGAAGCTTCTGTAAGATCAATACCAGATCCAACTAAAGATAAAATTGAAAATATGGTAAATAATATAATTAATGATAAAATTAATAGTAATCAATTAATTAATTGTGATTTAACATTAAAGGATATTGAATTAATTAGACAAAGCTTTTTAAAGACCTTAGATGGAATATATCATCATAGAATAGAATATCCAACTGAGAAAAAGGTAACAAATTAATAAAGTTTCTTTAAATAACTTTATATAAAAATTTAATACTATTGATGTAATTTGAAATAAGATTACTGAAGTTATATTTATTTTGAAACTCCTTAAGGAGTTTCTTCTTTAATTACCTTTATCATTAATTTTATATCTATTAATAGATAAATTATTTATGAATTTACAATAAAAGGAGAAAATTATGTTATATACAGAAAACAAACAAGATAAAATAGAAGTAAATGATGAGTTTATAAATAAGATTTTAAATGTCTGCGATTTTGCTTTAAAAGAAGAAGGGGTAGACGTTGAATATCAAATATCCTTATTATTTGTTGACAATGACGAAATAAGAGAAATAAATAATGAAACTAGAGGGATTAATAGAGAAACAGACGTATTATCTTTTCCTATGCTAGACTTTGAAGAAAATAAGGTTTATAAAGATATGTATTTAGATTTTGATTTTGATGAAACCTATAAGGATGGAAATGAAATAGTTCTTGGAGATATGGTTTTATCATTAGAAAAGGCTTTAGAGCAAAGTAAAGAATATGGGCATTCCTATGAAAGAGAAGTAAGCTATTTAGTAGTTCATTCAATTTTACACTTACTAGGTTACGACCATATGATAGAAGAAGATAAAAATAAAATGAGGAAAAGGGAAGAGGAAATCTTAAATAAATTAGATATTAGAAGATAATACTATATATGGGAGGGGCTTATGAAGATAAAAAAGCTAGTTGATAGCTTTAATTATGCAGTAACAGGAATTATTCAAACTATTAGAAGTCAAAGGAATATGAAGATTCATATATTTGCTGCTTTATGTGTACTTATAGCTTGTTTTGTAATAGATATATCAAAGTTTGAATTTCTTATATTAGCAATTACAATAACTATGGTATTAGCGGCAGAAGTAATAAATACTGCAATTGAAGCAACTATAGATATGTCTACAAATCACTATCATCCATTAGCAAAAATAGCTAAAAATGCAGCAGCAGGAGCGGTATTAATTACAGCTATAAATGCTTTAGTTGTAGGTTATATTATATTTTGGGATAAGATTTCATTAATTTCATATGATGTTATTCATAAAATGAAAGAGTCAGAGCCATATATGGTGCTAATTGCGTTGGTAGTGGTAATTATAGTAACTCTAATAGTGAAATCCTATTTTGGAGAAGGTACTCCATTAAGAGGAGGTATGCCAAGTGGACATAGTGCATTATCCTTTTCAATAGCAACTGCTATATCATTAGTTACAGAAGAACCTATATGTATAATGCTTAGCTATTTGATGGCGGTAATAACGGCACAAAGTAGAGTAGATTCAAATGTTCATTCAATTTTTGAAGTTGTTGTAGGAGCTTTATTTGGAACGTTACTAACATTATTTATATTTACTATTTTTAAAATTTAATTAAAATGATGATAAAATCCTATAACAATGCTATAATTTAGACAAGATAAATTACAATATATTATCTTAAATATCCTAAGTAAGTGGTACTTACAGTGGATTAAACTAGGAGGAAAAATGTTTAAATCAGGATTTGTAACGATTGTTGGTAGACCGAATGTTGGGAAATCGACTTTATTAAATGAGATAATGGGTGAAAAGCTTTCTATAGTATCAAATAAGCCTCAAACAACTAGAAATAATATTCAAACTATATTAACTGGAGAAGATCATCAAATAGTATTCGTTGATACTCCAGGAATACATAAGCCAAAGCATAAGTTAGGTGAATACATGGTTAATTCAGCTAAGGATTCAATAAAGGAAGTTGACCTTGTATTATTTTTAATAAACCCTGACGAAGAGATAGGAAGAGGGGATAAGTTTATAATTGAAACTTTAAAAAATCAAAAAGCACCAGTATTTTTAGTGGTAAATAAAATAGATGAATTTACCCAAGACAGGGTTGCACAAACTCTTCAAATGTATTCTCAAGAAATGGACTTCAAAGAAATAATTCCTATATCAGCTTTAAAAGGAAAAAATGTAGATAAATTAATTAGTTTAATGGTAGAAGCTATGCCAGAAGGGCCTAAGTATTATCCAGATGATATGATAACTGATGTTCAAGAAAGATTCGTAGTAGCAGAAATTATAAGAGAAAAGGCTTTAAGAACGTTAAGAGAAGAAATACCTCATGGTATAGCAGTAGATATAATTCAAATGAAACAAAGTCCTAGTGGTACTTGGCATATTGAAGTAGATATGCTTTGCGAAAAAGATTCTCATAAAGGAATAATAATAGGCAAAAATGGGCAATGTTTAAAGAAAATAGGCGAAACAGCTAGATATGAAATTGAAAGATTCCTACATGAGAAAGTTAATTTAAAAATATGGGTAAAGGTTAGAAAAGAGTGGAGAGATAATCAGAACCTATTAAAGGAGCTAGGATATAAAAAGGTAAAGAAATAAGGGGATGATTTTTCTGTCACTACATAAGGTGAATGCTGTAGTTATAAAAACTATGGAATTTAAAGAAAATGATAAATTAGTATGGCTATATACAGATAAATTTGGAAAGATAACAGCTATAGCAAAAGGTGCTAGGAAAAATAAAAATAAATTATTTTCTATTACACTACCTTTATGCTATGGAGAATATGTGCTATTTAAGGGCAAAAATTTATATAATTTACAAGAAGGTAAAATAACAAGTTCTTTCCAAGGGTTATTAGATAATTTAGATAAGCTGACGTATTCATCTTATATTTGTGAACTAATAGATATATGTGTTGAAGAAGGAGAAGTAAACAACCATTTATTTAAGAGTTTTTTAACTTGTATGTATTTACTTAATACAGATGTACTTGATTATGAAATGTTAATAAGATCCTTTGAACTAAAGCTATTAAAAGAAACAGGATATGGTTTAAATTTAGATTCATGCGTAAAATGTGGCAAAAAAATATCTGTGTCTAATTATATATCCCTTTCTAATTATGGTGGTGTATGTGAGGAATGCTCTAGAGAACATGGTCTTTATATTTCTAAACCAGCATATAATTCAATAAAGTTTTTACTTAAGACACCTATGGATAAGATATACAAACTAAATATAAATGATGAAGTTAAAAAAGATATAAGAAAGATAACTACTTTCATAATATCTTCAAATTATTCTAAAAAACCAAAAAGTTTAGAAATGTTAAATTATATAAAGGAGTGATTATTATGGAAATAACTTTAGAAAAAGTAGATCAAGTAAGAGAAAGAACAGGAGTTTCTTATGCCGAAGCTAAACATGCACTTGAAGTAGCTAATGGAGATATACTAGAAGCAATTATATACATTGAAAATATAAAAGAAGAAGATGCAGAAGTAAATAGTAAATTTAAAGCTGAAAGTATGGATGAATTTAAAACTTGGCTTAAAGATTTAATCAATAAAGGAAATGTAACTAGAATTAAAATAAGTAAAGATGAAAAAGAAATAGTAGATGTACCTGTTAATGCTGGTATAGCTGCAGGTGTAATTGCTATTATATTCCCAGCAATTTTAGCTTTTGTAGTAATTGCAGGAGTAGTAACACAAATAACAATTGAAATTACTAAAGCAGATGGTACTGTTGAAGTAGTTAATAAGTATATAAGCAAAGCAGTAGAAGATATAAAGGATGCAGCTAGTGGTGTAGCAGAAAAAGTAAAAAATAAAGTTGATGAAGTTAAAAAAGATAAATTTTCTTCAAGTGAGTATAACGTAAATGCTGATGAATCAAAGGATGAAAAGAATACAAATGATAATTCTTTCACATATACTGTTAAATTTGACGAAGATGAGGAAAATAGAGTAAAATAGAGATAAACAGTATTAAAACAAGAATAAAATTAAAGAAATGGAAATATTCAGCTAATATGGATGATTATTCAGAAAATTAAGTATAGTCAAACTTTTATAACGTGATATAATTAGTATGTAAATATCACACTAATCAAAATAATCTGAATATTTCCTATAAACCTAGAAAGAGGGATAAATTTGAAATTATCAGAAAGGCAAGAAGAAATAGTAAGGATAGTTAAAAAAGGACAGCCTGTAACTAGTGAAGCATTAGCTGAAAAACTTGGTGTAACTAGAGCAGCGTTAAGAGCAGATTTAGCTATTTTAACTATGATAGGAATACTAGATGCTAAGCCTAAGGTTGGTTATGTATATTTAGGAGAAGCTCAGAATACTAGAGTTTTAGAAAATTTGTCGAAAGTCTTAGCTGGAGAGATAATGTCGAAACCAGTTACGGTAAATGAAGGAACTACAGTGTATGATGCAATCGTATTCTTATTCTTAAATGATGTAGGCACATTATTCGTAGAAAGTGATGGTGCCTTAGTTGGCGCTGTTTCTAGAAAAGACTTTTTAAAAAATGCTATTGGAGGAACAGATATAAATAAAGTTCCAGTTGGAGTGATAATGACAAGAATGCCAAACATAATTTGTGGGTATGCAGATGATAGTGCTTATGATTTGGCAAAAAAAATTATTGAACATGAAATAGACAGCATTCCAATAGTTGAAAAAATAGAAACTTCATCAAAAGAAAAAGTAAAACTAAAGATTATTGGTAAAATTTCAAAAACTAATATAACAAAGCTTTTTGTTAAATTAGGAGAGGGTAATTAAATTTAAATGGGTAGCTACAGTATAAACATACTGTTAGTATATATATCAATTCGATTGAACGGAGGAGTATTGAGATGGAGAAAAAGAAGTACGTTTACCTTTTTAATGAAGGAAATGGGTCAATGAAAAACCTTCTAGGAGGTAAAGGAGCAAATTTATCAGAAATGATTCTACTAGGAATCCCTGTACCACAAGGATTCACAGTTACAACAGAAGCTTGTAATAAATATTACGAGGATGGAAAAGTAATTGCACCAGAAATTATTGAAGAAATTCATCAAAAAATATCAGATTTAGAGAAGCTAACAGGTAAAGAATTTGGAAGCTTAACTAAGCCATTATTAGTATCAGTAAGATCAGGGGCTAGAGTATCAATGCCAGGTATGATGGATACAGTTTTAAATCTTGGTTTAAATGATCAATCAGTTGTTGCTATGGCAGACTTAACAAATAACCCAAGATTTGCTTACGATTCATATAGAAGATTCATTCAAATGTTCTCTGATGTTGTTATGAATATCGAAAAGAGATTATTTGAAAATCTAATAGATGAATTAAAAGAAGAAAAAGGTGTTGAATTTGACACTGATTTAACTGCTGATGATTTAAAGGTTTTAGTTGAAAGATATAAAGAACTTTATAAAAAAGAAAAAGGGGAAGAATTCCCACAAGACCCTAAAACTCAATTAATTGAATCTATAACAGCTGTATTTAGATCATGGAATAATCCAAGAGCTATAGTTTATAGAAGATTAAATGATATTCCAGGAGAATGGGGTACAGCAGTAAACGTTCAAGAGATGGTATTTGGTAATAAGGGAGAAACTTCAGGAACAGGTGTTGTATTCTCAAGAGACCCTGCAACTGGAGAAAATGTAATATATGGTGAATACTTAATGAATGCTCAAGGAGAAGATGTTGTTGCTGGTATAAGAACACCACTTCCAATATCAAAATTAGAAGAGCAAAGTCCAGCTATATACAAACAATTTACAGACATAGTTCATACATTAGAACACCACTACAGAGATATGCAAGATATGGAAATTACAATTGAAGAAGGTAAGCTATATTTCTTACAAACAAGAAATGGTAAGAGAACAGCTCAAGCTGCTTTAAAAATAGCTGTTGATTTAGTTGAAGAAGGAATGTTAACTAAAGAACAAGCAATTTTAAAAGTTGAACCAAATCAATTAGATTCATTACTTCATCCAGCTTTCCATACTGAAGATTTAAAGAAAGCTGAACCAATCGCTAAGGGACTTCCAGCATCTCCAGGAGCTGCATGTGGTAAAATTGCATTTACTGCAGAAGAAGCTAAG
The DNA here is from genome assembly GCF_021443865.1 of Clostridium sp. GTDB lineage: Bacteria > Bacillota > Clostridia > Clostridiales > Clostridiaceae > Clostridium. Next base: position 1,578 of record NZ_JABUTB010000067.1, on the reverse strand, counting down.
GAAAGACATGAAAAGGGAGAAAGCGTTGTTTTAGTAAGACTTGAAACTTCACCAGAAGACATTGAAGGTATGATAGCTGCTGAAGGTATATTAACTGTAAGAGGTGGTATGACATCTCATGCTGCGGTTGTTGCTAGAGGTATGGGAACTTGCTGTGTTGCTGGATGTGGAACATTAAAAGTTAATGAAAATAATAAAACATTAGAAGTTAACGGAAAAGTTTATACTGATAATGATTATATATCTATAGATGGATCAACTGGTAATGTATATGGAGAAGCTGTTGCTACAGTAACACCAGAAATATCAGGACACTTTGCAACATTTATGGCATGGGCAGATGAAATAAGAAAATTAAAGGTTAGAACTAATGCTGACTCTCCAAGAGATACAGTTCAAGCAGTTGAATTTGGAGCAGAAGGTATTGGATTATGTAGAACTGAGCATATGTTCTTCGCTGAAGATAGAATTATGGCAGTTAGAGAAATGATAGTTGCTAAGAATGAAGAGCAAAGAAGAAAAGCTCTTGAAAAATTACTTCCAATGCAAAGAGAAGACTTTATTGGTATCTATGAAGCTTTAGAAGGAATGCCAGCAACTATAAGATTCTTAGATCCACCACTACATGAGTTCTTACCTCATAACGATGAAGATATTCAATCTTTAGCTACTGAAATGGGATTAACTTTTGAAGAGTTAAAGGCAACTGTAAATGAATTACATGAATTCAATCCAATGATGGGTCATAGAGGATGTAGATTAGCAGTTTCTTATCCAGAAATAGCTGAAATGCAAACTAGAGCAGTAATTGAAGCTGCAATAGAAGTTAAAACTAATAAGGGCTATGATATAGTTCCTGAAATAATGATCCCACTTGTTGGTGAAATAAAAGAATTAAAATATGTTAAAGATGTAGTGGTTAAAACTGCAGAAGCTGTAATGGAAGAAAAGGGAGTTAAATTAGAGTATAAGATAGGTACTATGATAGAAATTCCAAGAGCTGCATTAACAGCAGATGAAATTGCTAAGGAAGCTGACTTCTTCTCCTTTGGTACAAATGACTTAACTCAAATGACATTTGGATTCTCAAGAGATGACGCTGCTAAGTTCTTAGGAAGCTACTATGAAAAGAAAATCTACGAACAAGATCCATTTGCTAAGTTAGATCAAACTGGAGTAGGTGCATTAGTAAAAATTGCAGTTGAAAAAGGAAGATCTGTTAAGAGTGATCTTAAGCTTGGAATATGTGGAGAACATGGTGGAGATCCATCATCAGTAGAATTCTGCCACAACATAGGTTTAGACTATGTTTCATGTTCACCATTTAGAGTGCCAATTGCTAGATTAGCAGCTGCACAAGCACAAGTAAGAAATAAAAGATAATAGCTTTATAAATAAATAGGCTACCCATTTGGGTAGCCTTAATTTTATTTAATAATTAAATTTTAACATTATAGTAACGTCTAAAGGTATTTATTAATTCATAGCTAAAATCTAGTTGATTCTTACTTTTATGAAGACCTTTTTCCATTAAAGAAATAAAAGAATTCTTATTACATTTTCTAATATTTTTATAGT
>NZ_JABUTB010000066.1 GCF_021443865.1 Clostridium sp. | reverse complement strand
TTTTCCTTTAAAATATAAAAAAGAGTTGATTTTAAAACAAAAAATCAGCTCTTTTTTATATTTATATATTTTTACCTTGAATTTGCCTTGATATGTTTAAAAGAATTCCCATAGCAGTCATATTAATTACTAGCGATGTACCACCATAACTTATAAAGGGCATTGGTACTCCCGTTACTGGCATAGATCCAGTTACAACCGCAATATTTATTATAGCTTGAACTGCAATTATAGATGTTATACCTATAGCTAATAGGGTTCCATAGGAATCCTTAGCCTTCATTGCCACTTTTATTCCTCTCCATACAAAGAATATAAATAATACTATAATAAATAAACACCCAATTAAGCCAAGTTCTTCACCAATTATAGAAAAAATAAAGTCATTATGAGGTTCTGGCATATATAAAGTTTTTTGTCTAGACTGTCCAAGACCAAGTCCAGTTACTCCTCCTGCACCTAAAGCATAAAATGACTGTATCAATTGATATCCATCCCCAGCTGGGTCCTGCCATGGATTTAAAAAATTCAACATTCTTGCTCTTCTATAGTCTTCTCCAAATATAAAAAACATAACTGCAACTAATAATACAGGAGCAACTTTTCCAAACAAATCTTGTATTCTTCCTCCTGCAACAAAAAGCAGGATAAATGTAACTATCATAATAATTGCTGCAATACTTAGATTCTTCTCAGCTAAAATCATAACTGCAAAAAATCCAGATACACCTAAATAAGGTACTACTCCAGTCCAGAACTTCTTAATTCCCTCACCTTTTATATCTAAACTCATAGACAAAAAAATTACAACTGCATATTTAGCAAGTTCAGATGGCTGAAAGGATAATGGACCTAATTGTATCCACCTTTTGGCACCATTTACTGCTGGAAAGAAGAATACTGCAATTAATAAAGGAACAGTAGTAATAAGTATATGTGGGGTAATTTTACGCAATTTATGATAATCAAAATTTGACATAACTCCCATGGCTATTAATCCAGTTATAGCCCAAATTAATTGTTTTTTTAAATATACCATGCTATCTCCGTCCTTAAACATAGCATAGTATGAGCTAGCAGAGTAAATCATAATTACTCCAATTGCAAGCAAAAGAATAACGGCATAAAATATACCATAGTCTATTTCCCCTATTTTAGCCTTTTGTTTTGCTGCTCTCATATAACCTCCTCCAATCAATGATTAAAGGGCCATAAATCCTATAAAGCATAACACTACTGTAATAACTGCAAAAACTGTTACTATTTTAGTTTCGCTCCATCCTATTTGTTCAAAATGATGATGAATTGGTGCCATTCTAAATAATCTTTTACCTCTTAATTTATATGATGAAACTTGTAATATTACTGAAATTGTTTCAAAAACATAAATTCCACCAACTATAAATAATATAAGTGGTAATTCTAAAATTAATGCAATAGTAGCAATGGCTCCACCTATTGCTAATGAACCTGTATCTCCCATAAAAACCTTAGCTGGATAAGCATTAAACTTTAAGAATCCAAGTAATCCACCTGCTAGTATTATAGAAAATATAGCTAGAGATTCGTGCCCCATAGTAAAAGCTACTACTCCAAAAAAGGTTAAAACCAATATACTTACAGTAGATGCTAATCCGTCTAATCCATCAGTTAAGTTAACTGCATTAGTGGCACCTGCATAATATACTATTACGAATGGTATATACAATGCTCCTAATGGTAGTATTGTATTTATGAATGGAAATCTTAAACCAGTTCCTAAATTTACATAACCATAAACTGCAATTGCAGTAGAGAAAATTATTAATAACAACATTTTTTGCCAAGCTTTTAAGCCTTCATTATCTTTTTTCAATATTTTTAATAAATCATCTAAAAATCCAATAAATCCAAAAGCTATTAATGAATAAAGTGCAATCATAGCTTCATCTGTAGGACTAAATCTCATAACCACCATAACTATTACTGTAGAAATAATAAATATTAACCCTCCAATAGTTGGAGTTCCAGCTTTCTTAAGATGGCTTTGTGGCCCTTCTTTTCTAATATTTTGCCCAAATTTTAATTTTGTTAGCATAGGTATTATTATTGGTCCTAGTATAATTGTTATTATAAAAGATAATACTAAACCTATAGCTATTTTTGATGTTATAATGTCTATTAGCTTCTCCCCCATTGTCACTGCCTAAGAAGGCAGTTCACCTCCTTTGTTATATTTGTACTTCTTCTAGAGAACTTACTATTTCTTCAAATTTCATTCCCCTTGATGCTTTTAATAAAATAACATCATTCTTTTTAATGATCTTGTATAAATTACTAATTAAGTCTTCTTTATTTTCAAAGGTAATAATATTATCTAAAGTATATCCTTTTTTATAACAATCTTTATACTTACCAATTGCTATTAATAAATCAACTTTTTCTCTAGCGTAATACCCAACATCAGTATGTGCATTTATAGATTCATCACCAAGTTCATTCATAGTTCCTAGTATCGCAATTTTTCTTCCATCTTTATATGAATTAAGAACATCAATAGAAGATTTCATCGAATCAGGACTTGCATTGTAACAATCATTTATTATTGTGAAGTTTTCTTTTTTTATTACTTGCAGCCTCATTGATGTAGCTTCCAAATTCTTAATTCCTTTTTCCATTTCAGAGAAGGAAACATTTAGTTTCATTGCTATTGCTATTGCTAGCATTGAATTTAAAACATTATGCTTACCTGCCATTGGAATTTCAAAATTAAACTCATCTTCTTTAGCTTTTACTGTAAAGGAAGTTTTATCCTCCTTTAGTATAATATTAAAAGCATAGACATCATATTCATGATTATATCCAATTCTTAAAATTTCAAAACATTTATTTTTAATTTTCAACAAATTGATATCTTCACCATTAATTATTAATGTATTACTTTCATCAAAGTAATTAAATATCTCTGATTTTGCTTTTAAAATATTATCTTGTGTCTTTAAATTTTCAATGTGAGATAACCCTATATTAGTAATAACTGCAATATCTGGTCTTGCACAGTTAGCAAGAACATCTATTTCACCTAGATTACTCATTCCCATTTCTAAGACTGCAACATCATAAGAGCTATCAAGCTCTAATATCATAAGTGGTAATCCTATTTGATTATTAAAGTTTCCTTTAGTTTTAAAAACCTTATACTTATCACTTAAAAATGCAGCTATTAAATCCTTAGTGGAAGTTTTACCACATGAACCAGTAACACCAACAACCTTAAGTCCAAGTTTTTTTCTATAAAAGCCTGCTAAGTCTAATAAAGCTTTTTCAGAATTTTCTACTTTTATTACAGTTCCTAAATCCTTTAATTCTTCTATATCAAATAAAACTTCATCTACAATTGCTATTGAAGCACCCTTGTGAAAAGCATCTTTAACAAACTTATTACCATTAAATCTCTCACCATTTATGGCTAAATAAATATTATTAGCTTCAATTTTTCTTGTATCTATACAAATTTTATTAAAGTCTTTTTTTCCTTCTACTAGTACTTTTCCAGCAGTAGCTTCTAAAACTTCATTTAAAGATAATTCCAATTTTCACACCTCTATTATTTTCTTTTATTTGCTAAAATTTCATCAACTACTTCTCTTTCATCAAAGTGAATTACACCTTCATTAGTGATTTGATAATTTTCATGACCTTTACCTGCAAGTACTACCACATCGCCCTCTTCTGCCATACTTAATGCAAGCTTTATAGCTTCAGATCTATCTTCTATTGCTATATAGTTTGATTTACTTATACCTGCTATTATTTCTTTTATTATCGCCATAGGATCTTCTTCTCTAGGATTATCTGATGTAATAACAGCTAAATCAGCTAATTCTGTTCCAATCCTACCTAGTTCTGCTCTCTTTACCTTATCTCTATCTCCACCACATCCATAAACTGCAATTAATCTATTTTTAGTATAGTCTTTAAGAGTTTCTAGTATATTCTTAAGACCATCAGGAGTATGAGCAAAATCGATTATTATTTCGTATGGAATATTATACTTATGTCCTATTCTTTCACATCTTCCAGGTACTACTACATCCATAAGTCCTTCTTTGATATATTTCTTATCAATATCTAATACATTCATTGCCCCTATAGCTCCTAATGCATTATAAACATTATATTCTCCTGGTAAAACTGAATTATAATTATCTCCATTTACATTAAAGTGAATATCTCCTTCCTTTAACATAACTTCAGAAGCTTTAAAATCACTTTCATCTTTAATTGAGTAAGTTTTAACTTCTTTATTCCCTATATTTTCAATATCTGTTACAATTCTATATCCATAGTCATCATCAATATTTATTACACAATTTTTACTTCTTTCAAACAACTTAAATTTAGCTTTATAATAATTTTCAAAAGATTTATGGAAATCTAAATGGTCTCTAGTTAAGTTTGTAAATATTCCAACTTCAAATTCACACCCATAAACTCTATCTAAATATAATGAATGTGATGACACTTCCATAACACAGTATTCGCAATTATCTTCTACCATATCTTTAAATAATTTTTGAAGCTCCAAAGATTCAGGAGTAGTTCTTTCTGATTTCACCTTTTTGTCTCCAATATAATTGGCGATTGTTCCTACTAATCCAACTTTCTTTCCTGATTTTTCAAGAATAGATTTTAGTAAATATACTGTTGTAGTTTTACCATTAGTTCCTGTTACACCAATTAACTTTAATTTTTTAGTTGGATGTCCATAATAATTTGCGGACATAGTTGCTAGTGCTTTTCTACCTTCTTTAACTAGTATAACTGTTACTTCATCATTTTTTATATTTATATCTTTTTCACAGATAATAACTTTTGCACCTGCATCTATAGCTTTAAAAGCATAATCATGTCCGTCTACTTCAAATCCTGTAAGACAAACAAATAAATCTCCATTTTTTATTTTTCTACTATCATATTGGATGTGGTTTATATCCATATCTTCAGTACCACTTAAGACTTCATAATTTACTCCATTTAATAAATCTAATAACTTCATTTCACCATCTCCTTAATATTCTAAACGAAATCCCAATATCTTTTGTATATAAATTTAGCATGTGAGTTTCCCACATGCTAATGTAAAGGGATATTCTAATTAATCTCCATATTCTTCATTTAATACTAATTTAACATTAGTTCCCTTAGTAATTATCTCTCCCTTTTGTATACTTTGTTTTGTTATTGTTCCTTCACCATCATAAGAAAAAATAATTCCAAGATCATCTAAAATTTTCGTTGCTACCTCTAGGGTACAGCCCCTTAAATCTGGCATAACAACATATTTATTATAAGACTCTATCTCCCCTGTGTCTATATTAATCTTAGAATTTTCTTTAATAGTATACCCTGGATAAGGCTTTACATCTGTAATTATATCCCCATTTCCTTGAATATTATACTCTATATTATATTCTTTTAATATTTTTTTAGCTTCATTTACTTTAAGTCCTCTAATTTCTGGTATAACTATCTCTTTCACTATACTATCAATATCATCTTTAGGCATGTTTTCACTCATATAATTAAAAATATCTGTAAATAGTATATTAGCAAGTGGTGCTACAATTTGCCCTGCATAATAAGTTCCAGTTCCAGGTTCATCAATAGAAATAAATACAGTTACTTGTGGGTTATCAGCTGGTGCAAATCCTGCTAAAGAGGAAATATATTTACCTGATTCATATCCACCACCCCTAGGATTTACTTTTTGAGCAGTACCTGTTTTAGCTCCAATATGATATCCTTCAACATAAGCTTTACTTGAACCACCATAAGAAACTGTTCTTTCTAGATAATCTCTTAATATAGCTGTTTTTTCTTGTGATAAAACTTCTACAATATTAGGTTCAAAGTTTTTTTCTATAATCTTTTCTCCGTTTTCATTGGTATAAGTTATTTCCTTCATTATATGAGGTTGTATTAATTTTCCTCCATTTATAATGCTATTATAAGCTGTCATATATTGGACTGCATTTACTGTATTAGTTTGTCCAAATGAAATAGTTGCTAAATCTGCTTCATTGATATTTTCTGTCTTTTTTATAATTCCCTTAGCCTCTCCTGGTAAGTCTATACCACTTACGTTACCAAATCCCAATTTTTTAATATATTCATTTAACTTTTCTTTACCTATTCTTTTACCAATCTCCATAAATCCAACGTTACATGAATTTTGTAAAATTTCTGGTAATATTTGAGTTCCATGTCCTGATGTTTTCCAGCACTTTATAGTATGAGGACCAATTTTCAAACTACCATTACAAGTAAAAGTATCATTTTCATGAACCAATCCCTCTTCTAGATTTCCTATCATTGTTACCACCTTAAATATAGATCCAGGTTCAAAGGTATCATTTACTAAATGATTTCTCCACATTTTTTGAACTTTCTCCGCTAGATTTGCTCCCTCATAATTTTCAGCACCATCATATGGATTATTAGGATCAAAATCTGGTTTATTAACCATAGCAAGAATTTCTCCATTATTTGGATTCATTATAATAATTGATACTTGCTTTGCCAAATTATCCTTATAACCCTTTTCTGCAACCTTTTCAGCAAATGCTTGTAAGTTTGTATCTATTGTTAACACTAAATCCTTACCATTTACTGGTGCAGTAAATTCTGAAATAGTATAAGGAAGTTCATCATTGTACTTACTTAATTCTGATATTCTAAGACCTGGCGTTCCTGACAAATAATTATTATATTCTAATTCTATTCCTGTTAGTCCTTTTCCATCTATATTTGTACTTCCTAAAACATGAGCTAGAAAGTTTCCATTAGGATAATATCTTTTTGTGTCTGGAGATACTATTACTCCAGGTATGTTTAAATTTTTAACCTTATCTGCTTGTTCCTTTTCTATTCTTCTAACTAAAATTGCAGCTCCTGCATCAGCTCCACTAGGTAACTTAGTATTTAATTTGTCTAAAACTTTATTTTCATCCATATTAAGAGCTTCTGATATACTAGGGGCTATATCATTAATTGTAAGATTTTCTTTTCTTAAATGTCCTTTTATTGAATTTAAGTCAAAATCCACTCTGTATACATTTGCTGATACTGCAAGTTCTACTCCATTTCTGTCTAATATCTTGCCTCTACGGGCATCAATTTTAACTTCACTAGTCCATTGTTCTTCTGCTCTTGCAGAATATTCTTCTCTTTTAACTATCATTATGTAAGATAGTCTTATTATCAAAAGAGTAAATAAACATAATAACGTTGTAAGCGCTAATGATATTCTTTTTTTCATTAGCGCTTTATCTCTAAAAATCTTTTTATTCACATCAATGCCTCCATGTAATTAATTAATAACATGTTGAGTATTTTTATACTCTTTATCTGGCAAGTGTACTATTTTATTGCTTATGTTACTCTCTAATATTAGCAAAGAAATCCTTAGATATATTAACAGTTATAATATCATCTTTTTGTGGAACTTTCATTCCTTCTTTACTTGCAAAAGCTTTAATTTCACTAAGTGAAGAAAACTTTAATAAGTTAACCCTTAATGCTTCATTTTCTGCTGTAATTACTTTGGCCTCACTCTTTACATTGCTTAGGTCATTTTGTAGTCTATAAACCCTTCCGTCTCTAGCAATTGTTAAAACTCCTAATATTAAAGCAATAGAAGCAACTTGTAAAATATTCTTTACTATAGCCTTTTTAGCTTCTCTTTGTTTTCTTTGCTGATCTTTTCTTTGTCTCTCAATTCGTTCTCTTTCTTCTCTTCTTCTATCTTCTTCAAATCTTCTCTTTGGACTTAGAACTGTATTTCCCCTAATATAATCATATTCCCTATTAACCATTTTATTACACCCCCATATTCCTTAACTTAATTTTTTTCTTATATCCTCTCTATTACCCTTAGCTTTGCACTTCTACTTCTTGGATTTTCTTCAACTTCTTCTTTAGATGGGTCAATAGCTTTTCTTGATATAATTTTCACTTTTGCTGTTCCTCCACACACACATATTGGAAATTCCTTAGGACATGTACATGCAGTTGCTAATTCTTTAAACTTAAGCTTTACTATTCTATCTTCTAAAGAGTGGAATGTTATTATTGCCATTCTTCCACCTTTATTTAATCTATTTACTCCATCTTCAATAGCTTTATTAAGTATTGATAATTCACTATTTACCTCTATTCTAATAGCTTGGAATGTCCTTTTTGCTGGATGTGGTCCTTCTCTCCTTGCTTTAGCAGGTATAGCAGCTTTAATTATCTCTACTAACTCTAAAGTTGTTTCTATTTTTTTCTTTTCTCTATTTTCTACTATAAATTTAGCTATTCTTTTAGCAAATTTCTCTTCACCATAGTCTCTTATTATCCTATAGATTTCTTCCTCTTCATAATCATTTACTACTTCATAAGCAGATAATTGATTATCTCTATTCATCCTCATATCTAATGGTGCATCTTGCATATAGCTAAACCCTCTATCACCAGTATCTAATTGATAAGATGAAACTCCAAGATCCATAAGCATTCCATCTATTTTTTCAATTTCTAACTCATTTAATATGGAATCTATATTATAAAAATTATTATGTACATACTTTACATTTTTATAATTCTGTAACCTATTACTAGCTGCCTTTAAAGCATCCTTATCTTGGTCTATTCCTATTAAGAGTCCTTCATCCGAAAGATTTTTTAATATCTCTGATGAATGTCCTCCACCACCTAAAGTTCCATCTACATATATTCCATTTTCTTTTATATTTAATCCCTCTATACACTCATTTAAAAGTACAGATACATGTTTAAATTCCATAATAATTCTCCTTATATTCCTAAATCGCTCATTTTTTCAGCAATAGAATCAAAATCTATATCAGATTCGTTATATTCTCCCCATTTTTCCTTACTCCAAATTTCAACTCTAGTTAATACACCTATACTTACTATTTCCTTTTCTATACCTGCATATTCCTTTAAGTTTTGAGGAATTAAACCTCTTCCTTGTTTATCTACTTCAATTTCACAAGCACCTGAAAAGAAAAATCTTACAAATGCTCTTGCATCCTTATTAGTAAGTGGTAAAGATTTAAGCTTTATTTCTAAAGACTTCCATTCTTCCATTGGGTAAGCGTAAAGACACCCATCTAGGCCTTTAGTAATAACAAATTTATTACCTAAGCCTTCTCTAAGTTTAGAAGGAACTATCATTCTGTTTTTGGCATCTATTGCATGTTGATATTCTCCAATAAACATTTATAACCCACCTTCTCTAAAATTCTTCACCACTTTCAACCACTTTCAACCACTTTATACTATTATTTTATATTTTTTTTATAAATACTTCAAGTTTAATTTAATATTATTGGAATATTTTATTAAAAATAAATAAAAAAGGTTGATAAAAATCAACCTTTTCTCATTAAATCTTATACATTGAATCTAAAATTAACAACATCGCCGTCTTTCATAACATAATCTTTACCTTCTAATCTGTAAAGACCTTTTTCTTTTGCTGCTGCTTCAGATCCACATTCAACTAAAGCATTGTAAGAAACTATTTCTGCTCTTATAAATCCTCTTTCAATATCAGAATGGATTTTTCCAGCAGCTTGTGGAGCCTTAGTTCCTTCTTTTATAGTCCAAGCTCTTACTTCTTGTACTCCCGCAGTTAAATAACTTATTAATCCTAATAACTTATAACTAGCTCTTATTAATTTATCTAAACCTGATTCAGTTAAACCATATTCACTTAACATTTCAAGTTTTTCATCTTCTTCTAATCCTGATAATTCTTCTTCAAGCTTTGCACATACTACAACAACCTCAGAATTTTCAGATTCAGCATGAGCTTTTACCTTTTGAACATACTGATTATTTGTATTACCTTCCATCATATCCTCTTCTGATATGTTACAAGCATAAAGAACTGGTTTTGAAGTTATTAAAAATAATCCTTTTATTAATTCTTCTTCTTCTTCAGTTACTTCTAATGTTCTTATTGGTAAATTCTTTTCTAAATGAGCTTTTACCTTTTCCATTAAAGCATATTCTTCTTTAGCCTTTTTATCTCCTGATCTTACTTGTTTTAAGCTTCTTTCCATTCTTCTTTCAAGAACTTCTAAATCAGCAAATATTAATTCTAAATTTATAGTTTCTATATCTCTAATAGGATCAACAGATCCTTCAACATGAACTACATTTCCATCATCAAAACATCTTACTACATGGACAATTGCAGATACTTCTCTTATATGAGATAAAAACTTATTTCCAAGTCCTTCTCCTTTAGAAGCTCCCTTAACTAATCCAGCTATATCATAAAACTCAACAGCTGTGTAAACTTTTTTCTTAGTGTTATACATTTTTTCTAAAACATCTAATCTCTTATCCGGTACGCTTACTACTCCAACATTTGGTTCTATAGTACAAAAAGGATAGTTTGCTGATTCTGCTCCAGCTTTTGTTATTGCATTAAATAAAGTACTTTTACCAACATTAGGTAAACCAACTATTCCTAAATTCATCTATGTACATTCCTTTCATTACTTATTCACATCTTTACATCTTTAAAATTATACTCTACTCTCAATTTTTTTTCAATATATAAAGCTATTAACCTAATTATCTAATGCTTTCATTCTATTTCCAGAGTAAAAGAAATATTTTAGATAAAAATAATATTAAGGAGGCGATATTTTTGAAAAATCTTAAGAAATTAACTTTGTTTATTATAACACTTTCATTTATATTGAATTTTATAACACTAAAAGCTACTGCATCAGATGATTTAGAATTAAATTGGTATTTTGTTAGACGAGGTGAAGGAATAACACCAGAACAACCAAAGGAATCAAAAAGTTTTTTATCTGATTGTAATGGCTATTATGTAGGGGATACAAACTCAAAAGTTATCTATCTAACCTTTGATGAAGGATATGAAAATGGTAATACTTCTAAAATATTAGATACATTAAAAGAAGAAAATGTACCTGCTGCATTTTTTGTAGTTAGACCTTATATTAAACAACAACCAGATATAATTAAAAGAATGGTAGAAGAAGGTCATTTAGTTTGTAACCATTCATCTCATCATCCCTCAATGGCTAGTATTAAAGATAGTGAAAAGTTCAAATTAGAATTTTCTGAAGTTGAGGATGAATATAAGGCTATAATAGGAGAAGATATGCCAAAGTTTTTTAGACCTCCTATGGGAAAATACTCTAAAAACTCATTAAATCAAACCAAAGATTTAGGATATAAAACTGTATTTTGGAGTTTTGCCTATAAGGATTGGTTAGTTGATAATCAACCTGAAGAAAAAGCTGCTATTAAAAAAATAGTTAGTGGTGCTCATCCTGGTTGTATAATGCTATTACATGCCGTTTCTAATACAAACGTGAAAATTCTAAAAGATGTTATTCAAGAACTAAAATCCCAAGGCTATGAATTTAAATCATTAAAGGAATTACCTTAAAAGAAAAAATAGTCTCTATAATTAGAGACTATTTTTTTGGATAAATTATTTTATCCACTTCATCCATTAAATTATTTTTCTTTAA
>NZ_JABUTB010000065.1:15977-23669 GCF_021443865.1 Clostridium sp. | reverse complement strand
ATTTATATAAGAATTTATATAAGAATTTATAGAATATTTCGAAAAAAACGTATATATTGTATACCTTTTTACTCTTAAATAATTCACTTATATAAAAAAAGGTTGTAAGACTCCTTAAATATAGTCTTACAACCTTATTAATTTTTATTTTATGCATCCTATTATTTCATTTATATCTTTAATACCTTGTTCTATACAAAATCCTTCTATTTCTGAAATTATATCTTTTCCTGCTAATGGATTTATAAAATTAATAGTTCCTATTTGTATTGCAGTTGCTCCTGCCATAATAAACTCAATTGCATCTAAACCATTTGATATCCCGCCCATTCCTATAACAGGAATATCTACTGCCTTAGAAACTTCATGAACCATTCTTAATGCAATTGGCTTTATTGCTGGTCCTGAAAGTCCTGCATAACCATTATTAAATATAGCTTTTCTCTTATATGGATCTATTGCAAATCCTTTTAATGTATTTATCAAGGATATTGAATCAGCTCCTGCTTCTTCACAGCTAACTGCCATTTTAACAATATCTTCTGCATTAGGAGAAAGTTTAACCATTAGAGGCTTATCAGAAATTCTCTTTATCTTTGATACTACATCATATGCCACATTTGATTTTATTCCAAAGGCCATTCCTCCTGATTTAACATTAGGACAAGATATATTAAGCTCAATCATATCTATATCTGTACCTATTAACCTTTCAATAGCTTCTTCATAGTCTTCCATACATCCACCGCCAACATTTGCAATTATGTTTGTTCCTAGTTTCTTCATCATTGGCAATTCTTCAGATATAAATCTATCTATTCCTGGATTTTGAAGTCCAACTGAATTCATCATTCCTGATGGAGTTTCATATACTCTAATGCCTTCATTACCTTCTCTAGGATTTAATGTTAATCCTTTTGAAGATATTCCTCCTAAGATACCTACATCATAAAAGTTATTATACTCTGCTCCAAATCCAAAGGTTCCTGAAGCTGCTATTATTGGATTTTTAAATTCCACTCCATTTATATTTACCTTTAACATTAAAACTTCCTCCTTTGATTTTAAAGCTCTACATAATAGCCATCAAAAACTGGGCCATCTTTGCAGGTTCTTTTATTTCCCTCTTTTGTTTTACAAGTGCATACTAAACATGCTCCTACTCCACAAGCCATATGTTTTTCCATAGATACATATATTTTCACATTCTTATCCTTACACATATCTACTACTTTTTTCATCATTATTTCTGGCCCACAACAAAGTACTGTATCATAATTTTCTACTTTTAGAATATCCGTTATAAATCCTTTATGACCATACTTACCACTATTAGTGCTTATGTAGGTATTGTCAGTATATTTATTAATATCCTCTACTAAATAAATATCATCTCTAAATCCTGCATATAAATCTAATTCTGAAGCATTATTATATTCTCTTAATTTTTTTGCTACTTCTAGCATTGGTGCAGTACCAATTCCCCCTGAAACTAAAGCTACTCTTCCTAAATTATCATTTACATTAAATCCATTTCCTAAGGGTCCAATAAGATTTATATAATCTCCCTCTTTTAATTTTGTATATTCTTTAGTTCCTTTACCTACTACAGCATATAAGAATATTATAGTATCTTCATTTTTTTCACAAATACTTACAGGCCTTGGTAATAAAGTTTCCCCTTCTAGTTTTAACATATAAAACTGTCCTGGCCTTACAGAATTATAATCTTCTACTACCATTTTATATATTCCAGGAACTATTTCCTCATTTAATATAATTTTTGATTTAGTATAACCCATCTTTTTAGTTTCCTCCTATAGTCTTTCTACTGCACTTCTAATATCATCTCGCATTTTAATAACTTCTTCTCTTGCACATAATGCAAACTCTTTTTCTCTTCCTTCTTGCTTTTTATATGCTAAAAGTATTGCTCTTGAAGAGTTTACAACTCCTCCATTACCATTATTTAAATACAAGGCCACATCCTCTGCCTTTCCTCCTTGAGCACCATATCCAGGTATTAAGAAAAACATATTTTTATATCTATTTCTTATTTCAATAGCCTCTTCAATATGTGTACATCCTATTACTCCACCTATATTTGAATAACCACATTCACCTATAATTTGATTTCCTATTTCAGATAGTTTATCACCAACAACTTTATAAACAGCTCTTCCATCTTTAGTATCAATCATTTCTATATCTTCTGCACCAGGATTAGATGTTCTAACTAGTGAAAAAATCCCCTTATTTCCTTTTTCTATATATGTCATATATGGTTCTATACTATCCATTCCCATATATGGACTTAAGGTTATAAAATCCGCTTCAAAATCTCCTTCAAAGTGAGCTTTTGCATATTGCTTTGCTGTTGCAGCAATATCC
Organism: Clostridium sp.; assembly: GCF_021443865.1. Lineage (GTDB taxonomy): Bacteria > Bacillota > Clostridia > Clostridiales > Clostridiaceae > Clostridium. The sequence goes on along the minus strand of NZ_JABUTB010000065.1, from coordinate 21,278 downwards.
CCTCTTTTTATATCAGCTATTACTATAGCATCATTTTTTCTTAAATAATCTAAAGTTTCTTTATATGCTATTAAACCTTTTATACCTAAAGCTTCATAATAAGCTATTTGAACTTTAAAGCAAGCTACTACATCTTTAGTAGCATTTATTATTTGTTTATTAAATTCAACTAATGCTTCTGTTTCGTTTCTTCCTTCAAAAAGATGATTAGGAATATATTCTAATGCAGTATCTAATCCTAAGCATACTACTCCTCTATCTTTTACTCTATTAAATAACTTATCTATTATAAAACTTCTCATATTATCCCCCTATCTTTTATAAAGAACTTTTCCTGATTTTATAGTAATTTCAACTTGTCCATAAAATTCCATACCTTCAAAAGGCGTATTTTGTGCTTTTGAATAAAATTCCTTTGAATTCACTATTATCTTCTTATTTATATCTAGAAGTACTAAATCTCCATCTCTTCCAGGACTAATTATACCTTTATTCATCCCTAAAATATTAGCGCCATTCTTAGACATTATTTCACTTAATTTATTTAAAGTTATTTCACCAGACCTTACTAATTTTGTATAGCATATTGGAAAAGCAGTTTCTAAACCAACCATTCCTGGTGAACCCTTTTCTTTATCTTCTTTTGTATGAGGTGCATGATCTGTACCTATACAATCTACTACCCCCTTTTTAATAGCTTCAATTATAGAGTTTACATCTTCTTTTTCTCTTATAGGAGGATTTACTCTATAATTATTTATATCCTTTGTTAACGCTATATGATGTGGTGTAACCTCACAAGTAATATTTTTAAAGTTTTTCTTTGCCTCTTCAATATATCCAATAGCCTCTTTAGTACTAACATGACACATATGAAGTCTAGCTCCTGTTTCTTTAGCTAGATATATATCTCTTAATGTCATTATATTTTCTGCCATTCTCATGTCTATATCTGAAAAACCTCTATCTTCAGCATGAGACATTATAATCCAATTGTTTTCCTTTGTTTTTTTCATAGCTTGAAACATCACTTCAGAACTCATAACACCAACACCATCATCTGAAATTGCTTTAAGCTTTTCATCCCCTATAAACTCATTTAAGTGAGTTAAGTCTTTTCCATTAAATCCATTGGTAACTGATACACACTGATGTAAGTCAATTAATCTTAACTCTTTTTCTCTATTTCTTACCTTCTCTAAAACTTCTTTGTTAGAACATATAGGTTGAGTGTTTGCCATTAAACAAACTCCTGTATAGCCTCCTCTTAATGCAGCTCTTGCCCCTGTTTCTATATCTTCCTTATAGGTTAGTCCAGGCTCTCTAAAATGAGCATGTGTATCTATAAATGAAGGCATTACTACAAGTCCATTTGCATCAATAGTTTCTACATTATCTATTTTAATATTTAATCCTATTTCTTTAATTAATCCTATTTCTTTAATTAATCCTTTTTCTATATAAATATCCCCAATAAAATCTTGAGAACAATCAACAATCCTAGCATTTTTAATCAATAAATCCATAATTTCACCTCTTCTATTATAAATCAGATAGTTTTATTATATTATCGCAATAATCACACTTATAAGTTCCTTTGGTTTCATTAATTATTGTAAATGTATTAGGAAGATAATTTTCTACAGTAGTTATACATCTTGGATTATTACACTTTATTATATTTACTACCTCTTTAGGTAACTTAGGCTTTATTTTTTTACATATCTCTCCATCCATTATTTCATTAATAGTTAAGTGAGGAGATAATAAAGTAATAACTGTATAATCAATTTCTGAAGAATTTTCAATTTTTATTATATCCTTCTTACCCATCTTTTCACTTTTAACATTCATTATTAAAGCTACTTGGCTATTTACCTTATCTAAATTTAAATAATTAAATATTTTAATTCCAACACCTGCTTTTATATGATCAATTACTAAACCATCCTTTATAGTAGTTATTTCTAGCATCTATACCACCCCCAAAAGCTTTGCAATTAATGCCATTCTTACATACATTCCAAATTCTGCTTGCTTAAAATAGCAAGCTCTAATATCCTTATCTACTTCTATGTCTATTTCATTTACCCTTGGTAATGGATGAAGAATTATCATATCATCCTTTGCAAGTTTCATCTTTTCTGTATTTAATATATAGCTATCTTTAAGCCTTAAGTATTCTTCTTCATTAAAGAATCTTTCTTTTTGGATTCTAGTCATATAAAGAATGTCTAATTCACTAATTACATCCTCTAATTTTTCAACTTCTTTAAAATTAATATTATTTTTTAATAGTATTTCCTCTCTTATATAGGCTGGTAAAGATAATTCCTTAGGTGAAATCAATATAAATCTAGTTCCACTATATCTAGACATTGCTTTTATTAATGAATGTACAGTTCTCCCATTTTTAAGATCACCGCATATTCCTATAGTGTGATTTTCTAGACCATTCTTTAGGGTTTGAATAGTTAAAAGATCTGTTAAGGTTTGAGTTGGATGTTGATGACCTCCGTCACCAGCATTAATTATTGGAACTTTTGAATACATGCTAGCAAGTTTTGCTGATCCTTCCATAGGATGCCTCATTGCTATTATATCTGAATAGATAGATACCATAGTAATAGTATCTGCTAAAGTTTCTCCCTTTGCTGTTGATGTTGAATTGGGCTCAGAAAAACCTAATATTTTCCCACCAAGCTTCATCATAGCTGCTTCAAAACTAAATCTGGTTCTAGTACTTGGTTCATAAAATAGTGTAGCTAATATCTTCCCATGACAAATATGAGAATATTCTTTAGGATTTGATATAATTTGATGTGCTAAATTAAAGATTTCATATAATTCCTTTTTAGAGAAATCCATTGAATCAATTAAATGTTTATTTTTCATACTATCACTCCTTGTTAACATCTCTGTGTTAAATTTAAAGGTATTTCTATTTTTTCCCATAAAAAAAACTTCCTTATAATAAAGGAAGACATAGTAAACATACGTATTTAAAATACTGTTCATCTCCCTTTTTAATCTCTCTGGATCAACTTAAAGGTTATCTTTTCCAATAGAATAACACTTATACTACTCCTTGTCAAGAAAGTAGTTATATGTAAGAATAGAGCTAAATTCTCAGCTCTATTCCATATTTACTATTATATTATTCTTAATACTTCTCCTGGATATATTAAATTGGGATTACTTATATTATTTAAATTAGCTATAGACTGATAGCTTACTCCATGAGCTGTAGCTATACTAGAAAGGGTATCTCCTGGTCTTACAGTATAATAAATCTTAGATTTATTATCTCCACTTATTAATAAAACTTGTCCTGGATATATTAAATTGGGATTACTTATTCCATTAATACTTGCTAACGTTTGATAACTGACTCCATATTTTGCTGCTATTGAAGAAAGATTATCTCCATCTTTTACAGTATAATAAATAGCTTCGCCATTTGAAGCATCTTTTTTTGCTGCTTCTATCTTTAATACTTGTCCTGGATATATTAAATTAGGATTATTTATTCCATTTAATTTTGCTATAGATTCATAGGTTGTTCCATATTTAACAGCTATTGAAGATAGGGTATCCCCTTCTTTTACTACATAATTAACTTTAGTAACATCTCCTGTAGTATCTTTTGGATTTTCCTTAGGAACACTCGGAGCACTATCACTGCCCTTATCATCTCCGTTGTTAGGGCTGCCATATCCATTCATACCCTTTTTAATTATTATGGAAGGATAATCTACTATCATATAGTTTTGGTCACAAACTACGCCAGCAACTCTATTAGTTCTAATTAAATTTGTTTCTCCACCAAATTGCCACATTCCATAAGGTCCCTTATAGGTACATTCAGTAGCCCATTGTGCAACCCATATAGAATAATCTGTTCTTATATCCTCGTTTAGATAGCTTTCAAGAAATGACTTACTTGAATAAACCCCTACAAAGTATCCTCTGCCCTCAAGATAATCTAGCCAAGCCTTTGTTAAATTTGAAACTTGATTTTTACTAAGATTTTTTTGAACACTATCTTCTACATCAAAATAAATAGGGAGTTCAAATTTTTTATTCTTTAATACATTTTCTTCTAAAAACTTTGCTTCTGCTATAGCTTCTTCTACTGTAGTAGCCATACTATATTGATACACACCTATTTTAAAACCAACTGCTCTAGCATTTCTATAATATTCTTCAAATCTATTGTCTTTCATTCTATTGTAAGCACCTCTAATTATAGCAAATTTAACACCTTCATCAGTAGCTTGCTTAAAATTAAAGTTTCCTTGCCAAGTACTTACATCTATCCCAAATGTTTTACTCACTTTATATCTCACCTCTATTAAATATCTTTATCTTTTGCTATATTTCCTCTTACTACTTATTATATTAATATTTAAACATTATGTTATTAAATTATTTAGTTTATTTAAATACAAAAAGAGTATCAACAACGTTGATACTCTGCATAATTCACTTACTATTTATTTTTTTAATGCCAATTATTCATTACTTCATCCCACATCATTTTACCACATTTGGCAAGTGTAACTGTTCCATATACACTATTAGGTATTCCCATTGATAAAACTGTAAAAGAGAAACTTCCTTTTGGTAATCTTATTAACTCGGTATCATTTTCTACTCCAGTTTTATCTCCAGTTTTACTTGAAATTTCATATTTTAAATCATCTGGAATATATAAAGCTAATTTATTTTTAATTTGTTGTCTAGTTAATATATCAATTAGCATTTGACTATCTTCTTTAGTTAAAAATGTTCCGTTATATAAATGTTTCCAAATTTGAGCTAAATCATAAGCAGAAGTCATATTCTCAACTTCATCCTTTGAATTTCTCTCATCAGTAGTCTTTCTATTTAAAACAGTGTTTTTTAATCCCATACTTTTTATATCATTATTAATGTTTTCCATTCCAAGTATATCTATTATTTTATTAGCTGCAGTATTATCACTTTGAATTAGCATTGCAACTAATAATTCAAAAACAGTATATTCTCTCTCATTAAACTCATGAATTATTCCTGTTCCATATACTTTATCTTTACTATCAATTTTAATTTTATCTAAGAAATCTAGTTTCTTATCTTCTTCTGCTTTTATTAAAGATACTGCTATAGGCAACTTCATACAACCTGCTGCCGTCATCTGAACGTTTTCATTGTAACCATAAATATAACCACTCTTCAAATCTTCGAAAAAAAATCCATATGTTCCAATTCTTGATTCTAAATATTTCTTTATCTCTTTCATAATACCCTCCAGCTTCT
>NZ_JABUTB010000065.1:11820-15922 GCF_021443865.1 Clostridium sp. | reverse complement strand
TATTCCCCAAAATAATTTAAATAAAAAGTGGTGAAGTAAATCTCCACCACTTATAATTCCCTAATCAGCAAAAGAAATACCTACTTTTTTTGCCACCTTAACTAATTCTCCATTAGGATCAACTAGCTTTGATTTTTGACCAATAACATTTTCTAAGCTATCACTTGAGATTTTACCATCTTTTAAAGAAACCATTTCTCCAAATTTTCCTTCATTTATTAATTCAACAGCTGCTACTCCATATCTAGTTGAAAGAATTCTATCATATGTTGATGTTGTTCCTCCTCTTTGTATGTGACCAAGAACTGTGCATCTAACTTCTTTTCCTGGTAATAATTTTTCTAAATCATCAGCTAACTTATTACCTATTCCGCCTAATCTAATTGGATCTGGACTATCAGCAACTATTTTAGCTACTACTACCTCTCCATCCTTTGGCTTAGCACCTTCAGCAACTACAATTATACTAAATTGTCTTCCAGCAGCTTCACGTGCCTTAATTTTTTCTACAATTTTATTTATATCATATGGAATTTCAGGTAATAGTATTACATTAGCAGAACCAGCTATTCCTGATTCTAATGCAATCCATCCTGCACCTCTTCCCATAACTTCACAAACCATAACTCTATGATGAGATTCTGCTGTCGTATGTAGTCTATCTAAAGCTTCAGTAGCTACATCAATAGCTGTATTAAATCCAAAAGTAACATCTGTTGATGCTAAATCATTGTCTATAGTTTTAGGTACACCTATAACTTTTATACCTTTTCTTGCAAAGTCTCTTGCAGATGTTAAAGTTCCATCACCACCAATTACTACTAATACATCTACGCCTTCTTTCTTCAAATTTTCAACCGCAACATCAGAAACGTCCTTTTTAACCATAACTCCATTTTCTTCAACTAAATAATCAAATAGGTTGTCTTTATTTGAACTATATAATATAGTACCACCCTTATTTAGAATTCCTGAAACGCTATCTAAAGTTAGAGGTACATAGTCATTATTGTACAATCCTCTATAACCAAACTTATAACCTATTACTTCCATTCCATAATTTAATATCGCTGTTTTTGTTACGGCTCTTATTACTGCATTTAACCCAGGGCAATCTCCCCCACCTGTTAATAATGCTATTTTTTTAATTTGTTGTACCATAAAAATTCCCCCTACCCATTTAGTTACTTTATAATTGATTATTTTTTTAATTTTCTGTGAATTTCATGTAAAAAAATAATTGCTATATAATTCTCTTTCGTAATTCTTTACAATTCATTCTTTTCTATCATAAATATAATATCATAAAGATAATTTACTGAAAAGTAGAATTATTCATATTTTCAATATTTTTTTATTCTGGTAAAATTATACTATGTATACATAATAATGTATAATTAGGTTAATCCTATATATTCTATTGTAAATTGAAAAAGTAACTTCCGTTTTTTTACTTAAACAGAAGTTAGTCTTGCAAAGAGTTTGATATAATTAAAATGATATTTGTCCTTAGCATATTAGGGGGATTAATTATGTCAAATAAAGATTTATGCAAAGGAAAACACCTTAGAATTGAAGATCGACTTATAATTGAATATGGATTAGATCAAAACTATACATTAAAAGAAATTGCTGAAAGAGTAAAAAAAGATCCAACTACTGTCTCTAAAGAGATTAAGCGAAATAGATTTCTTAGAGTAAGTAAGAAAAAAGTAAATGATATACAACCGTGCCAACATCGAAGAAGTTGCACTAAGACAAACTTGTGTAATAGTAACTGCGGAAATCAATGTAAAAAATGTAGATTTATAAATTGCTATAGAGCATGTACTGAATTCTCAATTAAAAAATGCTCTAAACTTAATCGCTATCCATATGTTTGTAACGGGTGTAGCAAAGCTACTACGTGCACGGCTGAAAAGCAATATTATAAATCCAAGGTAGCAGATACGAAGTATAAAGAACTCTTAATATCATCTAGAGAAGGGCTTAATATCACCTCAAAAGAATTGAAAAATATAGATGATGTTATCTCCCCATTAATTTTTAAGGGTCAATCCTTATTTCATATTTTTACTCATCATAGGAAAGAAATAAATTGTTGTGAAAGAACTTTATATAATTATTTTGATAAAAGTGCTTTTACAGCTAGAAATATTGATTTACCTAGAAAAGTTAAGTATAAACCTAGAAAAAAGTCTAAACCTCCTGTAATTAAAGAATCTAATTATAGAGTTGGTAGAACATTTACTGATTTTTTCAAATTCATTGAAGATAATCCCAATATTCCTATAGTAGAAATGGATACCGTCCACGGCACACGAAGTGGCAAAGTCTTGCTAACCTTTATTTTTAGAAATTGTTCATTAATGATAGCTTTTATTATTGATAGTTGTACGGAATTAGCTGTAAAAGAAGCTATAGATAAATTATATGAAGTAGTAGGACATGAAGAATTTAAAAGACATTTTCCTGTCATTTTAACAGATAACGGATCTGAATTTAAAGATCCTGAAGCGTTAGAATTAGATAATGAAGGAAATCAAAGAACTAAAATATTTTATTGTAATCCTATGGCTTCTTACCAGAAGCCTCGCGTAGAAAAGAATCACGAATACATAAGGTATGTAATACCTAAAGGGAAATCCTTTAATAATAGGACTCAAGAAGATATTACTTTAATGATGAACCATATTAATAGTACAGCAAGAGCTAGTTTAAACGGAAATACACCATTCAAACTAGCCCAAATGTTGTTAGATGTTTCGCTATTAGACAAGCTATCATTAAAACATATCCATTCAGATGAGGTACATCTAAAACCTGCACTTTTTAATAAATAATATATCAAAAATTTAGGGCAAGTATCAGCGGAACTTAATCATACAAAGTTGAAGCAAACGGAACTTAGTTTTGCAATACGATTTCCGTAGGCTTATTAAGCCTGCTTATAAACCTAAAAAATTGATTATATTATAAAAATTATAACTTATTTTATAGTTTTTTACTATTAAAATTATATCTAAAAACTGACTTTACTCTTGCAGTTACAATAGCTTACGCTAAAACGGAAGTTAGTTTTGCATTCAACGCTATATATTCTATTATACATTATTAATTATATTATTACTATTTTTTAAGGAGGTATTATGAATAATATTAATGAAGAATTTATAAAAATCCAATTAGACAGATGCAAGCAAAAAAAATTAAATAATAAAATATGGGCTATTGAGAATGAAATTAATAATACCGAAAAAACTTTTGAAGAATTAAAAAGTAGATTATCTAAGGAAAAGAAAGATGTTGATAAGCTTGAATCTTTTACTTTATCCTATATTTATTTTAAGATGAAGGGAGACATAGATGAAAAAATTTCTAAAGAAAAATTTGAATTTTTAGAAGCGCAAGCAAAATGCATTGAATGTGAAGATTATCTAAAAAGATTATTATTTAATAAAAAGGAACTATTAAATGAACTGTCACAGTTAGGAGATTTGGATTTTAGATATAATGATTTATTAAATAAATCTTCTGATTATATTTTAAGTTTAAATAATGATAAAAGTAAAAATGTTTCAAATATATTAGAAAAAATTAAATTTATATCCATAGAAAAAAGAGAGATTCAGGAAGCCTTATTTGAAGGAGATAGACTTATTCCTTATATAGAAAAGGCTATTTCAGCACTAAATAGTGCAAAGAATTGGGGCATTTATGATATGATGGGTGGAGATTTAATAGCTACAATGGCAAAAAGATCTAAGATGAGTGATGCTTCTAATGCACTTAACTCAATAAAGATAATGCTGAATAAATATAACTCTGAACTAAATGATTTAAGTGAAAATATAAGTGTGTCATTGAATTTAGATAGTTTTTCTGGCTTTATGGATTATTTCTTTGACAACTTTTTTACTGATTATTTTATTCAAGGTAAAATTAACACTGCTCTTGATTCATCTATATCTTTAAAAAATAAAGTTATAAATATCCAAAATAAGTTAACAAATAAATTACAGCTCTCTGAAAAGAACTTAGAAAATCTAAAAATTCAACTAGAGGAAGAAGTTAAAAAATAAAAAACAGGGATATCCCTGTT
>NZ_JABUTB010000065.1:0-11759 GCF_021443865.1 Clostridium sp. | reverse complement strand
ACTCTATATATAGCAAATATTCTCATAGGTTTCTTCTTTAAGTAGCTTACAAACATATCCATAACAATTAATGATACTATAAAAGCTACAATAAATCCTAATATTAATGATACTGTAAAGGTAGCATTCATAATTGAATAATCGAAATTAAATAAATCCATTGCTGAAGATCCTACCATAGCTGGTACAGCTAAAAAGAATGAGAATTCTGCTGCAACTGGTGTTGAAAGTCCTGCAATCCATCCTCCCATTATAGTAGAAGCACTTCTTGACATTCCAGGCCACATAGCTAGCACTTGGAAAAGCCCTACTTTTATAGCTTGAATTGGTGTTATATCAAACACATCATTTGTAGGCATCTTTCCACTTCTTTTAGAAACTCTACTTCTGAATCTATTTTCTATTACTATTAATAATATACCACCAACTATAAATCCAACTACAACTGCTGATGGTTTAAATAAACTTTTTATCTTATCATATAATGTTAATCCTACTATTAAAGCTGGAATAGATGCAATTATTACGTTTATTCCAAATTTAAACCCTTTTTCTCCTTTTTTCCCACCAGAAAAAATAAAAGTAAAAAAATCTACTACTGCTCCCCAAAGCTTATTCCAATATAATACTACAACTGCTAATATTGCACCAAGTTGTATAACAACTTCAAACATTTTTGCAAATTCTTCAGTTCCTAATGCTCCTGTTCTAAATCCAATTAAACTACCAACTAATATCATATGACCTGTTGATGATACTGGTACAAACTCTGTTAAACCTTCTACTATTGCTATTACAATAGCTTTAAGTATATAAATAAAATCTAAACCCATTACCTTTCCTCCCTTATGTCTTCTAATACAACAAGTTTTATTATACCTTCATATATATATACTGTCTATTCCTTAAATCTTAAAAATTTATTATTTAAAATTTATATCTATTTTACTTGTTGTATCTACTCCATTTAGTGAAAGTTCCAAACTATTATTTCCTTCTGTTAGATTTATATCTTTATATTTCTTAACCTTTATAAATTCTTCATTATTTTCTCTAATATAATATTCATCAAGGATTTTACCATCTTTAAAAGCACCTATTATAAAGGCATTTTTATTTTCTTCATTTCCACTACTATTCTCTTGCTTTTTCATTAATATTATATATGCCTTCTCATCTTGGCTTTTAACATTTTCAATAGGGTTTTTATTCATTAACTCTTTATTCTCTGTAAATATAGTAGGTGGCAAGTATACTCCTTTAAATTTAAGGGTAATGTCCTCTTTATCCTTTATATATGTTATATAACTATTACTTTTTAACATATCTGTTGTATTGTCTATACTTATTGTATATGTATATAAAAGTTTCTTTAGCATAGGAATATAATCACTTCTATCAGTATTTCCAGTATAGTTTAAATTTCTTATATCTATATCTAATAATTCCATAGCACTACAAGGGAATCCATTATTGTCAAAATACCCCTTATCTATAAAATCAATCATTATCCATTTATTATATTCCTTACTCCAATACTCAACTACGTAATAAGACTTTTCCTTATTAAAACTAGTATTAAGCCTTTTGAATTCGCCAACTCTAGCTGTGTATCCAAGACTTTGAAGAATATCTCTATAAATTATTCCTAAATCTCTTGCGGATACTTTTTTAGATTCTGCCTTATCTTTTAAAATATCAAACCCATTAATTCTATTTGTACTTTGAATATCATCAAAAGTAATAATTTCATTAATTACATTAATAACCTTTATAGCCTTCTTTAGACTATCCTTTTCACCTTTTACTTTTTCTTCTACATTATTAGTTTGATTTAATATACTTATTTTTTTATCATCTTCATCACTGTAAAAAAACTGTATATTATTCTCATTATATATATTTTCCCAAGCCTTAACAGTTACCCCTTCTTTATATTTATTCTTATAAATATAAAGAAATCCAACAATTATAATAAGTAGAACCAAAATAACTTTTATTGATTTTTTAGCACCTTTCATATACCCTCCAAAACCTTTAAATAATTTTTTTTATAAAAAAAGTGCTAAATAGCACTTTTAATATATCAATTTCAACCCTGTAATATTAAATTCTTCAGTTTCATCTTCCATATATTTGTCGTAAGCTTTTTTAATGGAATTATAATTATCTATTATTATATTTTTCTCTTCATCCTTTATACCTGCTGGAATTTCTGAATAAGCTGCTTTAAGATTTTCAAAACCTCTTAACAAATCTTTTTCAACAACTAAATAATACCATGATGCATTATTTAGTGCTCTAACATCCTTCTCGTTCATAGAATAAGCCTTACGAGTTATCTCTATGCCCTCTTCATAATTTTCTTCCATTAAATAAAGAGCTCCTAAGGTTGTATAGTACTCTTGTATATTATCGTCAATTTCTATAGCTTCTTTAATATTCTCTATAGCATTTTCATAATTTTCTTCTTTTATATATATATCTGCAAGCTTTTTATATAAATCAGCATTATCTTTTCTTAAATTGATTGCAAATTTATAGTACTCTTTTACTTTTGCATCATTTGAAACATAATTAGTATAATAATTAGCTAAATTTAATATTGTTTCATAGTTAAAAGGTTCTTTTTTAATGGCTTCCCTATAATATATTTGAATAGTATTAAAATCTTTTTTACCATTTAGTATATTTGGTATTAGAATTCCATAACTTTCACCATTATTAATATTAGAGTTTATGCTCTTCTTTGCATAAGTTAAAGCTTCATCATATTTTTCATTCACTAAGGCTTTAAGTGATAATAAATAATATGTTGAATATGATTCCTTATCTATTGCTTTTGATTTATGTATAGCGGCATCTAAATATTCTTGGTTTATAATTTCTTTATTTGAATTATTGTATACTTCTTGTTTTATAAAATCAGTATTAATAGTATCAATATTTTTACTATCTAATTCATTAATTAAGTTTAATGCCTCATTAATAGAACCCTTATCCATTGAATATGCAGCTGCTAAAAACACTTTATATTCATAATCAATTGAATTATTTATTTTATTTTTTAATGTATCAATTAAAGAATCCTTATCAAATAAATACATTTCTCTTATTACATTAAATATTTTTATGTCATTATTATCTATATTCCAAGCATCTTTTAATAAATCTATTCCTATATCCCATCTATTAATTAATATATTCATATTAGCATATGTAACAATATTATATGATGAGTTTTCATCTAAAGGATAAGTATCTAAAAGTTCCTCTGCTTTGTACTCATTATTATTTTGTAGATATGCAACAAATAAGATTTTTGCAATATCTATATTTTGTCCATACTCTTCAATGTATTGTTCTCCAAAAGAAATAACATCTCCGTATTCTTGGTTGAAAGTAAAGGTAAATAGCATTGATTTTATTAATTCTAAATCTTTTTCTTTATATGCTTCATATCCTTCAGCTTTTATAACTTTGTCTCTTTTAATTAAAGCTTCTTTTAATAAGGTATTTGATTTTTCCTTTTCACCTTGTAATGAATATATATCTGCTATCTTTACTGTCCATATTGGCCAATTATCATCTTCTTGCATTTTTCTATATTCTTCAATAGCTTTATCATTTTCGTTTTTATAATATAAATATTCTGCAGAATTACTAGTAATATTTACTTCTTCAACAGTAGTAAAACTCTTTATTGATATTATCATAATAAGAACTAGAAGACATGAAGTACTTATAACAAAAAGTGGTTCTACATATTTATTTTTAGAATTTGCTTTTTTATATAAAGAACTTATCTTTTTTATGCTATCTTTCAAAGCTTTAGTAATTGGTTTAAATAAGCTTTCAACTTTGTTAAAAAACGGTTTCAAATACGTTTCAAACTTGGTAAAAAGTCCCTTTACTTCTTTCATATTCCCCTCCAAAATAACTTTATCTATATGTGTTCTATTTTAAATACATATAGATTTTATCAAATATTAACCCCTTTTACAATTAAAATTTAAATATAGAATCTATCCCATTTAAAGAGCTGTGAAGTATATTTATCTTAGGTTTTTATTTTCTATATATCACAGCTCTAAACAAGTTATATTACTTCTACTTCTACTTTAACTTATATTCTTAAGCTTTTCTTCAAGCTTTGAAACTAATTTATACATAATAAATGCAATTACTGAAAGTATAACTATACTCATCATAACCATATCTAATTGAGATATTTGGCCACCATAAACTATTAAGAAGCCTAGGCCTTTTCTTGCTACTAGGAATTCTCCCATTATTACTCCTACCCAAGATAACCCTACATTTATTTTTAATGCTGATATTATAACTTGAATATTAGCTGGGAAAACAAGATATCTTAAGGTTTGAAATTTATTTGCTTGTAAAGTCTCCATTAGTTTTAATTTTCCTTTATCCACCTCATTAAATCCAGTTAATACAGTAATAATAGTGGTTACGATTGAAATAAGCAGTGCTACAACTATAATTGCCGTAATACCATTACCAACCCAAAATATGACGATAGGGGCAAGAGCCACCTTAGGTAGTGCATTTAATACTACAAGGTATGGATCTAATACTCTTGATGCAAAGGGAAAAGACCATAAAATAATAGCTATTATAGCACCTAATACTGTTCCTAAAGTGAACCCTAATATTGTTTCATAACATGTGATTAGTATGTTACTTAAAAGAGTTCCTTCCTTTATAAATGAAATTAATGACTTTATTATTCTACTTGGACTAGATGTCAAAAAAGGATCTAAAATTTTAAGTTCTGCTAAAGACTCCCATAGAACTATAAAAATAATTAATATCCCTAATCTAAATAAAGTCACCTTTAATGAATCTCTTTTTACTTTCTTTATATACTCTAAATGTTCATTACTCATTTACAATGTCCAACTCCTTCCATAACAAATTAAAATATTCGTTAAATTCTGGTTCTTTACGCCTTTGAAAAGGAGTAGCATCTTTATTATTAAATTCAATCTTCACATCTAATTTTAGTTTTGCTGGTCTTTTAGTAAGAACTATTATTCTATCTGAAGTAGCAATGGCTTCTCCTAAATCATGGGTTACCATTATAGCGGTTTTCCCTTCTTTTTTTATAATTCCCTTTACATCATCACAAACCTTTAATCTGGTTTGGTAATCTAAAGCTGAAAATGGTTCATCTAAAAGAAGCACATCTGGATTTAAAGCAAGAGTTCTAATTAATGCAACCCTTTGTTTCATACCTCCAGATAATTCAGTTGGTTTATGATTTTTAAATCTATCTAGTTGATAATTTTCTAATAACTTATCTACTCTTTCAATATTTTCTTTAGTATTTATTTTTTTCACTTTAAGTCCTAGCATTATATTATTTTTAACAGAAAGCCATGGAAATAAATAATCTTTTTGAAACATATATCCCATTTTATCTAATCTATTTTTAACAATTTTATCATTATAAATTATTTCACCTTCAGAAGGCTTTAATAAACCACTAATTATATTTAATAAAGTGGATTTCCCACAGCCTGATGGCCCAATAATACTTACAAACTCGCCTTTTTCTATTGAAAAATTCAACTTATCTATTGCTTTAGTTTCTGCATTTATAGAATGATAAGTTAAACCTATATTTGAAATATTTATTAAACTCATTTCCTAACCTCCTTTCTATATGTATTAACACTATATTCTAAGGAGCTGTGAAAGCAGCTCCTTAGAATGTAAAATATAAAATTACTAGACTTCATTTATTCTATAAACTTTTCAAGGAGTTTTTTCTTTTATCATACATTTTACATTTTTTCATTTTTCATTGTTCATAGCATCTACTTAGCTTTCATTGTTTCTTCTGCAAAAGTATTATTTACTATCTTTTCAAATGAAGGTCTTTCAGGTAATAGACTACTATCATAACTTTCTATAACATCCATTAATCTTGTTAAGTCTTCTTCTTTTATTGAAGGCTTAGTAGCAATAGCATTTATTTCTTTATAGTTTTTTACAACTGAAACTATTATATCTTTGTCTGTTCCAGGGAAGAATGAACTAATAGAATCAGCTATTTCTTCATTACTATGTGTTTCAACCCACTTTTGTCCCTTATAAATTGCATTAGTAAAGCTTTGAAGTATTCCAGGATTCTTATCCATATATGATTTAGTTACAAAGAAACAAGTATATGGTAAATTTCCAACTTCTTTTCCAATAGATGTAATAATCTTACCACTACCTTCTTTTTCTAACATTGAAGCTGTTGGTTCAAATAAAGTAACGTATTCACCAGTTCCAGCTTTAAATGCTCCAGATGTAGCTGTAAAGTCTATATTAGTTACCATATTAACATCAGTTTTTGCATCTAATCCATTTTTCTTTAAAGCATATTCAAATGCCATTTCAGGAACTCCACCTGGTCTTCCTCCTATGATTTCAGCACCTTTTAAATCTGTCCATTTAAAGTTTTCTTTCGCTTCTCTTCCTACTAAAAAGGCTCCATCAGTTTGAGTTAATTGAGCAAAAAGAACTGGATAGTCCTCCCTACCTTGATTGTTAATGTAAATTACTTGTTCTGGTCCTGCAAAACCAATATCTGCATTTTTGCTTAATACTTGTTGCATTGTCTTGTCTGCTCCTTGCCCTGTAGATAAGTCTATTTCTATTCCTTCTTCCTTAAAGAAGCCTTCATTTATTGCAACATACATAGGTGCATAAAATACTGATCTTACTACCTCATTTAACCTAACTTTTGTTAACTCTTTATTTTCATCAACAGTCTTTTTATTACAAGAAATTAAACTTAATGAAGTTATTCCTAATAAAGCCACTATTGATGCAATTTTAATTAATTTGCTTTTCATTTAATCCTCCATAAGAATAGTAATTAATCTATGGTTTATAATATGAATAGGTAGCAAATTTTGTTAAAAAATAAGGGATTTTAATTTATTTTTACTTTTATTGATGTGTAAATGTTTTACTTCATTTACTTATGTTTTTAATAGTGATAAATTAATAATAATAGTGTAAGGAGGTAATCTAATGAAAATATTTAGAGAAGCTATAATTATTCTTGGTATTTATCTAGTTGGAGAGCTAATTTCTAAGGGTTTTTCTCTTCCACTTCCTGGAAATATTATAGGGATGATAATTCTTTTAGTATTATTATGTACAAAAGTAATTAAAGTTGAGAATGTAGAAAGCATATCTTCATTTTTTTTAGATCATTTGTCATTTTTCTTTATTCCAGCTGGTGTAGGGTTAATTTCGTCCTTTAGCTCAATAAAGGATAGTTTAATATATATTTTACTTTTATGTTTAATTACTACAGCCATTGTAATTGTGTCTACTGGCACTATCGTTCAATACATAATAAAAACTAAAGAAAAAAAAATTCAGAAAGGATACAATGAGAAGTAATGGAAATATTAACAGAAAACATTTTATTTGGAATAATAATCTCACTTCTAGCCTTTGAAGCTGGTTTGTTAATATATAAAAAAACTAAATCCCCAATTTTTAACCCTCTATTAATAGCTATAGCCTTAGTTATTGGCTTTTTATTAATTTTTAACATAGATGTTGATGTATATAACAAGGGTGGTCAATTTATAAATATGTTTCTTGGTCCTGCAACTGTTGTTTTAGCAGTACCACTATATAAGCAATTAAAATTATTAAAAAAATATTTCTTGCCTATATTAATAGGCATATTAATTGGAAGCTCTATAGGAATAGCATCAGTAATTTTATTAGCTAATATATTTGGATTAGAAGAAGTCTTAACTATATCTTTATTATCAAAATCTGTTACAACTCCTATAGGTATAGAAATTACAAATCAACTTGGTGGTTTAGCTCCAGTTACAGTATTATCTATAGTTATATCTGGAATTATTGGTTCTATTATTGGACCTTTATTATGCAAGAAATTTAAAATCAATGATAAAGTTGCTATTGGTATTGCTTTAGGAACAGCTTCTCATGCTGTTGGGACATCGAAAGCCTTAGAACTTGGCGAAACTGAAGGTGCAATGAGTTCATTATCAATTGGGATAGCTGGAATTATGACAGTATTCTTAGCTCCAATATTTTATGCATTATTATCATTTTTAATTAAATAAAGAGGTGCTATCGCACAATGTAAAATTAAAAATTTAAAATGTAAAATAAATGAATAAACTCCTAAAGGAGTTTATAATAAAGATATATTTTTAGTGATTTGGAAGAAATCACTTCAATAATTCTTCATTATACATTCTAAATTTTTAATTAATTTCTGTTGCGATAGCACCTTTTTCATTTTTTCATTGTTAATTATTTAATTTCTACTATTGTTGGTTTTTTATCTTTAATAATTTAGTATTTAAAGCTCCTATGTTAGATGATTTCAATACTCTTTGTGTATTATTTCTAGTATACGCTTCAAGTTTAGTCATAAACTCATCTGGCTCTATTTCTTTATCATTTACAAGCTTTAATCCCTTTTCCCAAGAAGCTGTTAATGCAGGATTAAGAAGAGATGGTACAGAAACCTTTATTGCTTCATATATCATTTCTCCAAGATTAGTTGGCGTTATAATTTGTGTCTTTTTATTAGCTTGCATATATTCTATATTAATTAACTTTTTAAGAATTTCTGCTCTAGTAGCTGATGTTCCAATTCCAGCTCCTTTAATATGTTCCCTAAGTTCTTCGTCTTCTATAAGCTTTCCCGCATTTTCCATAGCTATTATCATTGAACCAGTAGTATATCTCTTTGGTGGTGAAGTCTCACCTTCCTTTATTTCTAATTCATTAATAATTAGCTTAGTTCCTTTTCTTAAGTTTTCAGGAAAAGCTTCTTCCTTTTCTTCTTTATCATTGCCTAATATAACTAGATATCCTTTATCAATACATACCTTCTTATTTAAAATAAAGTTTTCTCTACCAACTAATATGGTAATAGCCATTTTACTATATTGTGCTGGAGGATAAAATATTGATAAAAACCTTCTTAAGATAACAAAGTATACTTGTTTATCTAGGCTAGGTAACTTTAATAAAGTATCTTTTCCTTCTCCAGTTGGTATTATTGCATAGTGATCAGTAATTTTACTATCATCTACATATTTACTTTTTAATATGCTCTTTGAATAATCCTTTTCTATTATTTCATTTGCTACATTAGATAGCTCTTCCCCTATTGGCATATTCTTAAGTTTTATAACATTTCCTTTTATTCCCTTTGCAACTGCTGTAGATAATACTCTTGCATCAGTTCTTGGGTATGTAACCATCTTCTTTTCATAAAGATTTTGAACTATTTTTAATGTTTCATCTGGACTAATTTTAAATCTCTTTGTACATTCATTTTGAAGTTCTGCTAAGTTATATAAAAGAGGTGGGTTCTTCTTCTCTTTAGTTTTCTTAACTTCTTTCACAGTTCCAAAGCCTATATCTCTTAATTTAGTAATTAATTCTTCAGCATCTTCCTTCTTGTTAAAACCTACTTCACTATATAATTTAGGAGATTCAAAATAATCTGATCCTTCTATTGCCTTCCAATCTGCTACTATTTCTACACTGTCTTCTTCCTTTGAGAATTTACCAGATATCTTATAAAATGACTTTTTATTAAAGTCTCTTATTTCTCTTTCTCTTTCTACTACCATTCCAAGAACACAAGTCATAACTCTACCTACAGCTACAACAACATTCTTATCCTTTTGTAGAATATTAGCAAGAGTTTTACCATACAAGAGTGTTAATAACCGTGAAAAATTTATACCAAATATATAATCTTCTTTAGCTCTTAAATATGCTGAATGTGCTAAAGAATCATACTCTGACAAGGGCTTCGCCTCTTTAATCCCTCTTTTTATTTCCTCTTCAGTTTGAGAATCTATCCACACTCTTTTCTTTACTTTTTTAGGATTACCAGCCATATCATCAACTAGTCTATATATATATTCTCCTTCACGCCCAGAGTCGGTACAAACATAAATTGTTTCTACATCTTCTCTATTCATTAAACTACTTACAACATTAAATTGTGCAGAAGCAGAAGGAATTACTTCATATTTATATTCTTTTGGTAAAAAAGGTAAGTCTCTTAAATTCCAAAATTTTAATTTTTCATTATAAACCTCTGGGTAACTCATTGTTACCATATGTCCTACACACCAAGTAAAGATGCTTTTTTCACCCTCAATATATCCGTTGTTTCTCTTCCCCTTGACATTTAACAACTTCACAAATTCCATAGCAACTGAAGGTTTTTCTGCAATAAATAAAGTTTTCCCCATAGAAACTTCCTTTCTAAATAAAGTAGACCTTCATAGAAGGTCTACTTTATTATACTACAACTTAATTTACATTTCATTAAAAACCCAAATAAAGAAGTTCAAAACTCCTGCAAAAATTAACCAAAGCATATATGGAACAAGTAATACTCCAGCAATTTTATCTATTTTTACAAACTTTATAAAGGTAATAGCAACAAAAATAAATAATATTATTATCCATATAAAGGCTATTCCGTATAACCTAAATGTAAAAAATATAAAGCTCCACATAAAGTTTAATATTAATTGAATTAAGTAAAAGAAATATGCTCCATTATCTTCATTATGTTCTTTATTTCTTATATATATCCTATATGCTGCAATTCCCATTAATACATATAGAATGCTCCATACTATAGGAAATACAATGCTTGGTGGTGTGAAAAATGGTTTTTTAACATTAACACTATAAAAATTAATAGCATTCCTATTTATGTAAGAAGCTAAAAATCCACCAAGAAGAGGCAATAATATATTAAAAACTAAGGGAATAATCTTAATACTTCTATTAAGTTTATTTTTCACATATAACACTCCTATATAAATTATTCTTTATTATATATGCTTTAATAATTATAGTTATGTTATTAGAAGTAAATATCTGAAAACTCAATATCTATTTTTTGTTGAAGTTCGTTCATAGTCATATAATGCTTTAAATCAGTTTCTTTTGCCTTTAAGTTTTTATTATATGGCAATTCTATTTTATATAAATTCCCATAGATTTCTCCTGCATTTATACTAATTTCTCCTCCATGGAGATTAACTAATCCTTTAGTTAAATATAAACCTAATCCGCTGCCTTCTGAAGGTCTACTAAAAGAAGCATTTACCTTTGTAAATTTTTCAAAAATCACATCTCTTTTGTCTTTTGGTATAGTCTCTGCATCATTTAAAACTTCAATTACTATCTTCTCATTTTCAATTCTTATAGAAACATATATATTTCCATTTTCTTTTCCATACTTTAATGAGTTTGATAATATATTTAGCATTATTCTTTCCATTTGATCTTTATCACAGTTTAAATATATTTCTTCAAATTCTGGATCATAAATAAGATTAGTGTTTTTTAATTTCATATAATTATCACAAGATAATATTATATTTTCAATAATATCAACTATATTGTAAGTTTTAATATCACTTTCTAAAAATCCATCTGAAAGCTTATTACTATCAATAAAATTATTTATAGTTCTAATAAGTCTTAAACAATTTTGCTTAATAATTTTGTTGTTATTATTAATCTTATCTATTTTATTATCCTTTAAATAGATATTATTTAATTGAAGAGCTGAATAAATTACATTAATTGGAGTTCTAAGTTCATGAGAAATATTCGAATAGAAGGCTTCATTTATGTTTTCTTCTTTTAGCTTTTTTTCTATCCTTAATAGTTCTTTTCTTTGTTTTATTATT
>NZ_JABUTB010000064.1:10994-22864 GCF_021443865.1 Clostridium sp. | reverse complement strand
TTTCAATGAATTTATTACCAAAGAAATTTTGAATCTAACAAATGATAATTGTGTTCAAAAAATATTTATGTATCATCGATATCTTTTATGTGCATACACAGTATGTCATTACATTTTAAACAATGAAGATAATCCCTATTTTCAAGAAGTTGTTGAACCATATAAAGATCATCTGAAGATTGCTGTAGTTTTCTTAGAAGAACGCCTTGAAGATGACTTTGCAAGTTCTAGAAAAGAAAAAAGAGGTGTTAAACAAGTGTTTGAAGAAACTTGATCCTATGCTCGTAAAGAACTAGAAAACTATGATCTATTATTAAATAATGATAACGCTATTATTATTTATGGATATAATAATGAAAATAAACTTTATGAATATCATTGGGCAGCTAATAAAGTAGAAAATTTAATTAAAAACTTAAATAAAAGAAATAATCAAGAGAAAATTACCTTTGTTCCAAAAGAATGGGTACAAGAATTAGATAAATTGGAATTTGATATTTTAGCAATATGGAACGAGTATGTTTCTAGCAACATTGAAAGTAACTTAAATTATGAATGTCTAAAATTTATAGATGAAGGTAATTATAAAGAAGCCTCTAAAGTTACCACTAGCTGTGTTGGGAAAAGCAGAGGCTTTCATGGTGAAACTGAAGAATGGATGCAGGAATGGATACAAGGAAAACACCCATCAGTTCCTGAATATGTTTTTAAAAGTGCTGTTGTTTATGAAGAAACAGATAACCAAATTGTTGGGATAAGTTGTGTTGGGATTTATGGAGAAGAAAATAAGATACTTTGGATTAGAGAAATAGCTGTTAAGCCAGAATTCCAAGGAATGGGAATAGGTAGAAAGCTAATAGAAAAAGCTTTCACATATGGATTAAAGCATGGTGCAAAGAAATCCTTTCTAATGGCTGATGAAATCAATTATAATGCCTTACATTTATATAAAGCAATGGGTTTTAAAGCTAATCCCAATGAATGTCAAATTGATATGATTAGATAATAAATTCTCTATGTTATATAGTTATATACTATTCCCTATGTAAATTCAAATATAAATCCTATTAAATCATTTCTTTTTAGTATTATTGGATATATATTATAATATTTTGAATAGATATAACGTTTCTAAATAAGTTTTTCAAAATTATAATATTATGTACAAAAAAGGGAATTCGTACTAGAATCCCTTTTTTCATTATGGACTGTTATGAAAATTTAAATATATAATTATTTTTTAATTTCACAATGAATATATTCTTCTACTTTGTCCCAAGGTACTACGAATCCCTGTCCCTTTGAACAAAAAATAGAACTAGAAGAATATTCTATATCAGCATTTTTATCATAGCCTAATCTTTCTATAACTTCTTCTGTATTATGGCAAACATCATAACCATCAAAAATTAAATTTATACTTCCTTTTCCCTTAGTGAAAGTAAGAATTTCTTCACTATATTCCATAAAAGTAGATACTGGACCTCTACCTGTTATAGTTACTTTATTTAATTTTGTATCAGGTGGATTAAAACTTCCATTTAGCCTTTGTATATCTGAAATTAC
This sequence comes from Clostridium sp., assembly GCF_021443865.1. Lineage (GTDB taxonomy): Bacteria > Bacillota > Clostridia > Clostridiales > Clostridiaceae > Clostridium. Next base: position 21,298 of record NZ_JABUTB010000064.1, on the reverse strand, counting down.
CCTGCCCATATAATTTAAATCCACGTCTATTTTAAATTTATAGTAAGGTTCTAACAGAACATTTTCACTTTTTTCTAAGCCCTGCCTAATAGCTCTAAAAGTAGCCTCTCTAAAATCTCCACCTTCTGTGTGCTTATTATGAGCTCTTCCTGTTATTAAGGTGAATTTTATATCCGTAATTGGTGAACCTGTTAAAAGTCCATGATGATTTCTTTCAAATATATGTGTTTTAATTAAATTTTGGTGTCCAGTAGTTAAATCATCTGCATGACATTTATTTTCAAAAGTAATTCCTTTACCTCTAGTATTAGGCTCTAATTTTAAATGAACTTCGGAATAATGTTTTAATGGTTCAAAATGTCCATATCCATAAGTCGCATTATTAATAGTTTCTTTATACATTATTTCATAAGGTCCAAAATCTATCTTTATATTAAATCTTTCATCCAATACTTCCTTTAATACTTCTAGTTGAATTTTTCCCATAATAGAAACCTGTATTTCTTGTAAAACTTCATTCCAAATAACATTTAAAGCTGGGTCTTCACTTTCTAAAACTCTAAAGACTCTTAGTATATCTTTAACATTATAGCTTTTATCAAAGATAACCTTTGACATTAATGTTGGAACCATATTAAATATTACCTCATCTTTTAAATCACCAATAGCTTCTCCTGCATTAGCCATACTTAACCCAGTAACTGCAAATAGGTCTCCTGCTACTACCCTATCTACAGTAGTAAATTTTGTTCCATTATATACTCTAATACTACTTATTTTTTCTATTATTTCAGAATCTCTTCCATATGACACTTCATCCCTAACTTTTAAACTTCCACTTAATGCTTTAATAAAAGTAAGTCTTGTACCATTATCATCATGTTTTATCTTATATACTCTTCCTGAAAATACACCTTCTTCATTGTAATCACTGATAGTTAAATCATTAAAAACACTTAAAAAATTTTCAATTCCTTGGTCTTGAAGAGCACTTCCAGATAAACATGGATATACCTTACTTTCTTTTATAAGACTTTTTAGACTTATAATCCAATCCTCTTCATTATATTCCCCATTAAAATATCTTTCTAAAAGACTCTCATCTCTTTCTGAAATAAATTCTATTATTTCCTCATTTAAATTATTTAAATTATCAATATAACAAATATCTGAAGTTAAATCATTTTTAATATCTTCAATTATTTTTTCTAAATCAGCACCTGTTCTGTCCATCTTATTTATAAAAAAGAAGGTTGGAACATTATATTTTTTAAGTAAAGTCCAAATTGTTTCTGTATGCCCTTGTATTCCTTCTACTCCACTTACTATTAAAATAGCATAATCCAAAATCTTTAATGCTCTTTCCATCTCCGAAGAAAAATCTATATGTCCTGGAGTGTCAATAAGATAATATTTAGAATCCCCTATTTCAAAAATAGCTTCATCAGAAAATATAGTAATTCCTCTTTCCTTCTCTATGTTATGAGAATCCAAGAAAGAGTTTTTATGATCCACTCTTCCTCTATTCCTAATAGTATTTGTATGATAAAGTAATTGTTCTGAAAACGTTGTTTTGCCTGCATCTACATGTGCAAGTATACCTATTGTCTTTTTCATTTAGTCACCCTTCTAAAAATTATTAGTATTTCTTTAAATATCTCTTTTTATATCTAATTCTTGAATATTTACTTACCTTGCTTATAAATTGATAGTTAGTAACTCCACCTATTACTCCAACTACAGGTAAGCCTTGAATAAATTTAGCAACAAGTAAGCTATTTGACAATACCTTAGATGTTTCTTTTATTTCTTCATCTAAAGAATTTTCTATATCTAATCCTAATATAATTTTATTTTCTATATTGTTTAGTTTTTCATTATAAATTTGTTTTTCTTCTTCACTACTTAATGCTACATTAATTAAGTTTAAAATATAAATTTTTTCTTCTTCACTTTCATAATTAAATCCATAGCTTAAAGCAATTTCATAAACAGTTTTTAATATCATTGATATAAATACTGGAATGTCAGGTATTCCGATTCCTAAAAGTCCTAAGCCTGCCCCCTCAACTGTTGAAATAGTTGAGTTAATCAACTTACTTTTCTTTCCTTGGGAATCAATTAATCTTAAACTTTTTCTTGTCATTCTTTTATTTAAAGAGAAATCATTAATTTCATGCTCTAATTTTATTTTTTCCTTATTATATAGCTTTTCAATATACTTACTACCATTTTTTATAACTATCTTAAAAGCATTATAAAAAGCACTTTCTAATGTTGATTTTAATTTATCTGGAATCTTCTCTTGAATTTTCTCAGATATGGGGGATATTTTATCCTTAATAAGTTTATTTTTCTTCTTATTAAGTATTTTATTTTCCTTCTTATTTAATTTATTAATTTCTTTATTTATAAATCTACTCATATTCTCAACTTCCTTATATATGATTAATACTAATTATATCATTTTAAATGAAAAGCTGAAATTACTTATTATTTTAAATTTTTCGAATATTTCTCTATCTAAAAATTAAAATCTTATATATAATATATTTGAAGATATAATTTCTTCAAAATAAATATTTACTTAAGGAAAGGTAAAGGTAATTTCAATAATGAGAATGTAATCTACTTTAATTAATTTAAGTGCATATAAAAAACAGTCTTTAGGCTTTTTTATTATGCGTAAATTTATGGAGAGTGGATTATTGACTATAGGTTTCTTTGCGTTACCTTTTTTTAGATGTCTATAACTCTCTCCCAAAATAGGAGGGATTTTTTTATGCAATTAGCATTATTAAATAATGTAAAAAAATATTATGGTGATAGATTATTATTAAATATTAAAAAACTTGAAATTATAAAAGGAGATAGAATAGGCTTAGTAGGTGAAAATGGTGCTGGTAAAAGTACTCTTTTAAAAATTTTAATAGGTGACGAGGAAGCTGATTCAGGAAGCATCTACTTAACTAAAAGTTTTTCTTATATTAGCCAAGTAGAAAATCCTAAAGAAGATAGCTCTTTTAATAAAATAAATAGCTTGTTTAATGCCCCTACTGAATATAGAGACTCTCTTTCTGGTGGAGAAAAAGTCAAACTTAAAATTTCTAATGCATTAAGTGAAAATAAAGAACTTATAATTGCAGATGAGCCAACTTCTAATTTAGATAGCAATAGTATTGAAACTTTAGAAAAAATGTTTGAAAATCATACTGGTTCCTTTATCATAGTTTCTCATGATAGAAATTTTCTTGATGCTTTATGTAATACCATAGTTGAAATTGAAGATGGAAAATTAAATATATATAAAGGGAACTATACTAAATATTTAGAACTAAAAGAATTAGAAAAAGCACATGAAAAAGATGAATATACTAAGTATATAAATGAAAAAAGAAGACTTGAAGAAGCAATAACTGTTAAAGAACAGCTTAGAAATAATATAAAGAGAACTCCTAAGAGAATGGGAAATTCAGAAGCAAGACTTCATAAAATGGGAGGGCAAAAATCCAAAAAAAATATGGATAATAGTATTAAAGCAATTAACAGTAGAATTGAACATCTTGATGTAAAAGAAAAACCAAAAACAGAAAAACAAATAAAGATAAATGTGATAGAAAACCTAAAATTAACTTCTAAAAATCCTATTGAAGTTAAAGATTTAAATCTTTTAGTAAAGGATAAGATTTTACTAACAAAGTCTAGTTTTAAAATAAAGAAAGGTAAGAAGGTTGCTTTAATAGGTAGAAATGGTTCTGGTAAAAGTACTCTTTTAAAGGAAATAATTAAAAATGATAATGAAAGTATTAAAATATCTAATAATGCTGTAATTGGTTTTCTGGATCAAGAACAAAATATACTAATTCAAGATAAAACAATCTTAGAAAATATAATGATTAACTCATCATACGAGGAAAGCTTTATTAGGATTAATCTTGATGGATTTGGATTTAAAGGTGATTCTGTATATAAAAAGATTTTTACTCTTAGCGGTGGAGAAAAAGTAAGAGTTGCCATATGTAAGCTATTACTTTCTGATAATAATATTATTATCCTTGATGAGCCAACAAATTATTTAGATATTAAGTGTATGGAATCTCTAGAAAATGCCCTTAAAAATACTGATAAAACTTTATTGATAGTTTCTCATGATAGAAAATTTATATCTACTATCTGTAACTCAATATTAGAAATAGAAAATAATGAAATTTATCAATTTGATGGTAGTTATAATGAATATATAGCCTTTAAAAACACACCTAAGGTAGATAAAAGTGCTAAGGAAAATAAAGAAGCTATATTACTGCTAGAAAATAAACTTTCAGAAGTTATATCTTTATTATCCTTTGAAAATAACCTTGAAAAGAAAAGCCAATTAGAAAAAGAGTATCTTGATATTTTAAATAAGCTTAAAGCTTTAAGATAAAATAAAAAGTGTGTAGTTTACTGCAATTGAAGTTATCATTGCAAAGGAAACTACACACTTATATTAACTAAATTCAAACTTTTATATAGAATTCCAAAAGCCTTTATTACTTTGCTTTATTCACGCCAATAAATATCATTGAAATTAAACTAATTAAACTACAAACTATTAAAGCTCCTTCTAAAGAATAATTAGCAGCAAACCCTATTACAGGATTAATAACTGCTGAAATTATGCTTCCAAGCATGGAATAAATAGAAAGTAAAGTTGCCCTATCTACAGTCTTTATAGATTTATTCTGTATATCTGCAAATATTGGTACAATAAAAGAGCTACTAGTTTCTATTAATGCTATTGTAGTAATAGCTAAAAATCCATTTCTAATAAATATCAAAGAAAAAGAACTTATAAAAATTATCATAATAAACAATTTAATAGTTGTTTTTTGTCCAATTTTATTTGTTATTTTATATGATTTAATTGATATTAGTGTAATAATTTGAATTAATGCTAATATTAAACCAAAATACTTTATATCAATACCACTTTTTATATATATTCCTTGATTTAAAAATACAGTTATACTTTGTACTACTTCACTTATTAAAGCTATAGAAATCACAAGTACCAATATATTTCTTTTTTCTAAAACGCATTTCAAGTTTTTAATTATTCCTACACTTTCTGAGGATTTTCCATTAACATCCTTTAAAAAGAAAGATAATAAAAAAGCAAATCCATAAGTTATAATCGTATAAAAGGCTGCTAAATCCATAGATACATTAATAATAAATGTAGATAATATTGAGCCCAATAAAAAACCTGAATTAGAAAAGAAATTATAACTTGCAAAAACTTTTTCACTATTATCTTTTTCATCTAAAGAAAGAAATAATAATGCAGAATCACAGCCTGATATACCTGAAATTGAAATAGCTAATAAAACTCTTTCAATTAAGAACATAAAAAATGAATCTGCTCTAAAAAAAATTATTTTAGAAAGAAAAAATATAAAATTAGCTAATATCAATGTTCTCTTATATCCCAATTTATCAGCAAATTTTCCCCAAGGAATTTCTAATAATATAATTAATATCATAAAAATAGATTCTATTAAAAATATTTGTGATATTGACACTCCTCGCTTTTCTCTATATATAGTTGCAATTGGAGCATAAAATATCAATCCTTGTAAAAATATAATAATATTCAACAAATAGATGTTTATTCTTTTATTCAATTTAATAATCCCTCCTAAGACACGACAAATAAACCTTTATAAAAGGTTATAAAAAAATCTTAGGTAATTATTAAATCGGTCTAAACATCTTAAATCCCTCCAACAAATTTTATTTTATTAGTTTTCTTATATATTATATACCTTTTTTAGTTTTGTGGATACTATTTCTAAAAGACATGTTTTTTTACTTATTTATACGTAGATTCCTTTAAAGCATCTAATTATATATTATTTTTAATTTTTTTGTGGAAAAACTAATAGAGATAATTTATATAGGAGGTAATTTAATATGGATAATAATAAGAATAGACAAAAGGATCGTCCTAAATCTAATGCTGAACTTAGAAAGATGTATTCCGAATCTGGAGCAGAGATAGGAATTGAAAATGGAATAAAGAAAGGCTCACATTCTAATGGTAAAAAGTTTACTAAAAGGTCAAAACTATCTCACAATAAATGATATGATATCTTGAAATATTTATTAATTATGTGTTGCACCTCTACATATAATTAATTACTTTCTCTATAAAAACATGAGTTTATATCTACTATTTTTATAATATTTTAAATTTATCAGTGCTTTATTTTAGATTATCTAATTTAAAGCACTTTTTTCTGAGTATATTAAATATTATCTACACAAAAACATACTAACAAAATTAAATTGTATTAAATTTAATTTATATCTATTGATTTTTATTCTTAATAAGACTATAATTCCTTAATAAGAACACAATATAAAAATGAAGGTGATTAATAAATGAACAAAACAATAGAAGTAATACAAAATCATAGATCTATAAGACAATACTTAGATAAGGATATATCAGATGACATTATTGATGAAATAGTAAAATCTGCTCAAGCTATGCCAAATTCAATTAATGGTCAACAAACATCAGTAATTGTTGTTAAAGACAAAGCTAAAAAGGAAAAGTTAGCAGAGCTTACTGGAAATCAACCTTGGGTTGCACAATCTCCAGTATTCCTTGTTTTTGTAATGGACTTTTACAGAACACATCTTGCTGCTAAGAAAAATAATGTTGAACAAGTAATTCATGAATATAATGAAGGAATTCAAGTTGGTTCTGTGGATGTTGGAATAGCTTTAGGTGCAGCTACAATAGCTGCTGAATCTCTTGGACTAGGTGTAGTTCCAATAGGTGGAATAAGAAAAAATCCTGAAGAAGTTATTAAACTTTTAGAACTTCCAAAATACACTTTCCCATTAGTTGGATTAGTTGTTGGATATCCTGCTAATAACTCTCATAAAAAGCCAAGGATTGCTTTTGATAGTTTTAGACATTTAGATAAATACAATAAAGAAATTGTTGAAGCTTCAATAGATCCTTATGATGATGAAATGTCTGAATACCTAAAAGAAGTTGGTAGATATGATAAAGAAAAAAATTGGAGTTATTCAACTTCTGGATTTTATAAATATAATTATTATCCAAAAGGTAGTTCTACTTTAGAAGAACAAGGATTTTTGGGCAAATAACATTATATTATAGAAATTAAAAATTTTATGCTATACCTATCTAATAATTCATTTTGGTTTAAAATACCATAATCATTAGATAGGTATAGCCTTTTTTATGTTAATATGTGTAATAAATCTTATCACTTATATTTCTTTCCCAAACGCCTAACCAAATATCTTCTATGGCCTAACGACATGAATTATAATGCTTTAATTTTATCCGGCTGCAAAAATAATATTAACTTATATATTTTTTACGATTATATCACAAAACATAATCAATAAAAAATGTAATTTTAACATAATATTTATTTGCATATGAGTTTAATAAACTTTTTCTTACCTATTTGAACTACATCACTATCTTTGATATTTTCATCTAAATCCTTTATTTTTTCGCCATTAAGCTTAATGCCCCCCTGCTCCAATAATCTATTAAATTCCTTTTTACTAGGTATTAATTTTTCACTTAGTAAATCATCAAGAATATCTCTTAATTTACTTCCCCTAAAATTCATAGATGGAATGTTATCTGGTATAGCTTTCTTTGAAAAAGCGGTATTATAAAAATCAATTGCTTCTATTACTTCTTCTTTTGAATGATATAAAGATGTTATTATCCTTGCTAATTCTAGCTTAATATCTCTTGGATTTTCTCCCTTATTAAGTCTTTCTTTTATTTCTTCTATTCTATCTGGATGTTCATCTGTTGCTAATTCAAAGTATTTAACTATTAAGCTATCTGGAACCTCCATAACCTTCTTAAACATTACATTTGCGTCTTCATTTACTCCAATATAATTTCCTAAGCTTTTACTCATTTTTTCTATTCCATCTAAGCCTTCCAATATTGGCATAAACATAGCTATTTGTTGTTCTTGTCCCTTTGCCTTTTGTAATGTTCTTCCCATTAAAATATTAAAGGTTTGATCAGTTCCTCCAAGTTCTATATCAGCCTCTAAAGCTATTGAATCGTATGCTTGCATTAATGGATAAAAGAATTCATGAATACCTATTGGCACATTATTCTTGTATCTTTTTTGGAAATCATCTCTTTCTAACATTCTAGCTACAGTTGTTGTAGCTGCTAGCTTTAATACATCATCAAAATTTAATTTTGAAAGCCAAGTACTATTAAACTTTACTTCTGTTTTTGACTTATCTAATATCTTAAAAATTTGATTTTTATAAGTTTCAGCATTTTTTAGTACTTCTTCTTCAGTTAGGGCCTTTCTTCCTTTTGCTTTTCCTGTTGGATCTCCAATCTTCCCTGTAAAGTCACCAATTACTATAACTGCCTTATGCCCTAAATCTTGCATTTGCTTAATCTTTCTTAAAACTACAGCATGACCTAAATGGATATCTGGTGCGCTTGGATCAAGTCCTAATTTAATAATTAATGGTTTGTTATTATTTATAGATTTCTCTAGCTTTATTTTCAGTTCTTCTTCAGTAACTATTAAACCTACTCCCTTTTTAATAATTTTTAGTTGTTCCTCTACTGTTTTCATATATTTTAACACTCCTCTTATATTTAAAATATAAGCAAGCTCTATAAGAATAATACCGTATAGAATATACTGTTGCTTATGACCTCGCAAGCTCCAAGTCATCGCAACAATATATTTTACACTTTAAAGCTAAATGTTTAAATTCCTCAGAATTCGGAATTTATAAATTAACATATTATATTATTTATGACTCTAAGACAATTTGAGAAAATAAAAAACTCCCGTCCCTTATATCAAAAGGACGAGAGATAAATCTTCGTGTTACCACCTTAGTTCATAGACAATTCACATTGTCTACCTTTTCGAGTACTCTAGTTTACTAGGTAATACTCTAGCACTATAACGTGTGCAAGGAATCCGTCACAGCCTACTAGGCACTTCGTGCAATGAAAAATGTAAAATGAATAATGAAAAATTAAGGAAAAAACTCCCTTGGAGTTTTAAAAATTAAATTACATAATAATTTAATACAAACCCATAATAATTATCCACTTTTATTTGCACTATACTAAAATTATGCCATTTGGTGTGAAGCTCAAAGATGTATTCATAATTAGCTTTTCTTGCACCTCTCATCAACCGGTAACTTTCTGTAAGATTTCTAATTACTACTTCTTCTTATCACAGCTTTTTATTATCTTATACTCCGAATTATATTAATAATTCTTAGTTATGCTTATTTATTACTATGGATTATAGAACTTCTTTCAAATATTGTCAATATCTTTTAATTAATAATCAATCTTAATTTTTATAGTTTTATCTTTCTTACTAATATCTAAAGATTTATCATTTACAATAAATAATTTTTTACCATCTCCAATATATAGTTGACTTCTCATAAATTCATATTTTCTATAATCCTTACCCAAATAATCTTTTAAATTGCTTTTATGAGGTGAAGGCTCATATGAAATCCATCCATCATAAGGAATTATTTCGTAATATAAATATTTATCAGACCATTTCTTCTTATATTTACTCCAATAAGCAATATCTACAGTTTCACTTTTCTCATTATACTTTAATTCTTCAATAAGTATATCCTCATTTATCCAAATGTCTTTTGCATTACTTCTCATATCCAAATCTAAAGGCTCACTAAAATTTGCCCTTTGTATTATTATTTTGGCATTATTAAACTTATCTATAGCTAAATCATTAAGGACAAAATTTTCTACTAGTCTAACTCCATTAACTAATATTTCTCTTTCATCAAATGCAACTATTCCCATTCTTTCTATATTTCTACCTTCTATATGAGGCATAAAATATATTCCTTCATTAAAAAAGTTACCATTATTTAATTGAATAGCTTTAACTTTTTCAGCATCATCGGAAACAAGTGAATAATCTAAGTTTATAGCCAGTGGACTAACTCTTAAATTATTTACAACAAATTTTATTCCATCTATTTCTATTTCATTATTATCAGGTTTTATATTTTTTACTTTAACTATTTTACTTTCATCAATATTAATAGTAATTTCTTTACTTTCTCCCCCTTCAGTAATCATTAAAGTAAAATTTTTTTTATTCTCTCCAATTTTAAAAATTTGAACACTTACAATATTTCCCCTCTCATCAGTTTCACTATATATACTTGAACCTGAAGCAGCCTCGCCATTTATAATTTCTATATTT
>NZ_JABUTB010000064.1:0-10867 GCF_021443865.1 Clostridium sp. | reverse complement strand
ATTTCGTTTCCATTACTAAAGTTTACTTTTTTGTTAACATCTTGCAGTTCTCCACTTTCATTTAACTTTTCAACATAACTATAATAATTAAAATACTCATTATATCCTATTAACTTCTTTATCATTGCTGAAACTGTACTAAAATTAAAAATAAGTATAAGAGATATAAACAATATTGCAACCTTAATATATTTATTATTTAAATTTAACTTTTTCTTATTTTCTCTTTTAGCTCCATTTAAAGCTTCTCTCATTAAACTTTCAAATTCTTCAGGAGCCTTCAAATTATCTTCTTTTAAGCTTTTTAATTCCTTATCCAAGTCTATCATTTATATCACCACCTATATTTTTTCTTATTTTATTAATGCCTTTATTAATTCTAGATTTAACTGTTCCTAGGGGAATATCTAAAATATTTGCAATTTCATCATAGGAATAATCTAAATAGTATTTTAATTTTATTACCTCTTTCTGGTCATTATTTAAGCTTTCTATTAAAAATTTTAGATAAATTTTATTTTCTATATCCTTAAACCCCTTTTCCTCTGAAGACAATAGGTTGTCTACTTCCTCAAATTTATTTTTCTTTGATAATTCCTTTTTGCATAAATTAACTAATATCTTTTTACTCCAAATATAAAATGAGCTTATCTTTTTTAACTTTGATATTTCTTTATAAACAACTATTATCATTTCTTGTAGTATGTCTAAAGCATCATGTTCATTTTTCATATAGAAATAAGCTAATTTATAGTAATTATCCTTTTCTTTTAATATTAAATTTAAAAGAGCCTCTTTATCACCTTTAATTGCCTTTTTAACTTCTAGTTCCAAGCATCTCCCCCCTAACTATCACCTCTATATTCCTAAGAGTAGCATAGAGCTAAAAAAGTTCCCACTAATAAAAATTATTTTAAAGAATTTATATAATCAATAGGCCTATAAATTATGCTCTCCTCACTTAAATACAAATTAGCCTCTTTTACCCCTCCAATTGGATAAGCATATTTATTATAAGCATTAATTATTTTCCCTCTTCCCTTGTATAAAACTACATGACCTGGAGTATATATAAGATCTCCCGGCTGTAAATCCTCTTTATTTACCTCATAACCTTGAAGTATATCCTCTTGATCAAAGGTTGAATATCCTATTTCAACTCCTGTTACTTCTCTATAAGCCCAATATGTTAAGCCTGAACAATCAAAAGCTTGACTTCCTATATATGTTTCCCTACTTAATGGGTAATAGCTATCTCCATAATAACCTATAAGTTCATCAAGTCTCTCTTCACTGATTATTTCTCCCTTTCCACCCCAAACATATTGAAGTCCAATTTTTTCTTCTGCTAAGTTTATAACCTTATTTACAACTTCTTTTTCTTCTTCCGTCATATTTATACCTTCATTTTCATATTTATCTTTTTTATATAGACTCCTAAAACTTAAAGTTGCAACAAAAGCTACTATAACTATTATTATACTAATTAATATCCTCTTTTTATTTAATCTTAATTTTCTCATAGAATCCCCCTCAACCAAATTTTGTAATCACAGTATAATTCTACATTAAAATACTCTTTATCTATATTACTTTTTAATTACAAATGTATTAAGTTTAATTTGCTTTTAATAAAAAAGATGCATTAAATTAAATGCAAATTCAATTTATCCATAAATATTTGTCTGTTAAATAAATCTTGAATCCAAAATATTTTATTTAAATTTAAGATTTATTTAAGCTTAGGTTTATATAATTACCTCAAGAAGAAAAATTAACAGGAGGTAATTTTATATGGCAATAAAAGCATTTAAAAGATTTGAGAAGAAATTCATATTAAATGAAAATCAATATAAATCTCTTCTACCAATCTTATATCAATATATGAATCCAGATAAATACTGCAAAAATGGAAACAATTACAACATCTATAGTATTTACTATGATACAGAGGATAACCAAGTAATTAGGCATTCAATTAACAAGCCATACTATAAAGAAAAACTTAGATTAAGAAGCTATAAATCTTCTATCGATGAAAATGATAAAGTTTTTCTAGAGCTTAAGAAAAAAATAAATGGAATAGTAAATAAAAGAAGAGCAACCTTAACATTGAAAGAAGCTGAAATGTTTATAGAATATAGACAAAGACCTAATTTCATAGATTATTTAAACAATCAAGTTTTAAATGAAATAGAATACTATTTAGATAATAATAATGTTTCACCTAAGGTATTTATAAGTTATAGCAGAAAAGCTTTATTTGGTAAAAATGATAATGATTTTAGAATTACCTTTGATTCAAATATATTAAGTAGACGTGATAACTTATCTCTTAAAGTAGGTGGATATGGTAATGAATTAATACCAAATGGTTATTATCTTATGGAAGTTAAAATATTAGGTGCTATACCACTTTGGTTAAGTAAAGCACTTTCAGAATTAAAAATATACAATACTCACTTTTCTAAATATGGAAATGAATATATGAGCTATTGTTTAAATAATACTTGTGACATAAGGAGGAAAAACATATGCTAGAAACAATAATAACATCAACTAATGGGGAATCTTTTACTTTATTTAATGCTTTACTAATTATTTTTTCATCAATTGCGCTTGGATTAATTATTAGCCTTGCTTATATGAAGACTCATAAAAGAGAAGGTTATGCTCCAAGCTTTACAGTAACCTTAATAATGCTACCAGTTATAATATCAATTATTATACTTCTAGTAGGCAATAATGTAGCAAGGGCCTTTAGCTTAGCTGGAGCTTTTTCAATTATTCGTTTTAGAAGTGCTCCTGGAGATCCAAAGGATATAACTTATGTATTTTTCACTTTAGCAGTTGGTTTAACTTGTGGTATGGGCTATATTGGATATGCCTTTATCTTTACTATAGTACTTTGTGCTTTAACTCTAATATTAGATGCAACAAAGTTTGCTATGCCTAAAACTAAAACATCAAAACTTAAAATAACAATTCCAGAAGACTTAAATTATGATGGAATATTTGATGAAATATTAGACAAGTACACAAACTCATGGAAAATTGAGACTATTAAAACTAGAGATTTTGGTGCTCTTTTTGAAATTCATTATATAATTCAAATGAAGCTTGATGCTAACCAAAAAAATTTTATTGACGAGTTAAGATGTAAAAATGGAAATTTAAATATTTCTCTAAACTTTGCTAATATTGAAGAAAAAGTATACAACTAAATAAGAAGAATTAAATATAGTATTTTACATTCTAAAAAATAAAAATTTTAGAAGGATTTAATAAATAATCCTTCTAAAATTATATATATTAAAATTATTTTTTAAGATATGAATTTATCTAAATATATCATAAATCTTATCATCTTTTACATATTGTAAATCTATAGCCTTATTGGATTTAGGAGATCTTAAATAACTCACATATCCATTTTCAAGCTTAATATAAGAATAAGAATATTCCTCATCATATAGCTTATAAGATTCATCAATCGGTATGGTGTTAAGCTTATCATCCAATTTTTTATATTTAACTTTTATTAATGTATTTTTTTCTACATTATAAGTAAACATATCTTCACTACTAGAAGGATGTAAACTAACTATATTTCCATCTTTACTAACAGATACAATACAAACATTATCTCCTTGTGTAGAGCCACAACCTATAGATTTAACATCAAGCCCTCTAATAATTTTATTGCTATTTAAGTCATAAACAAATAGGCCAAAATTCCCATGTAAAATTATCCTATTATCTGATGCATATTCAATAGTTGCCATATCTACTCCTATAAAGGTATCCTTATCTACTTTAGCTTCACTTGGAGTAATTTCTGTAATTGCTTCAACTCCTGTTGGAACATCTACTTTGCTTTTATCATTTTTATTACTTAGACTCCCACATCCAAGAAAAAAAGTAGTTAATAAAAATATTTCAATAATAAAATAAATAACTCTTTTATATATTATCATCATCCCCTATTTACCTAATTATTTTACTAATTTTAACATATAATTATGAAAGAAATATTACAAAAAGATTACATATAAGTATTTTTAATTTACTAATAAATTTTTATTTTCTCTACTTAAGAATTTAAATGAATATTAATATATTATAAATCTAATAATAAGTATGTACATAGTAACATAAAGAAATGTAAGGTGGTGAATACATATGCAAAATAACGCAAAAGATCAATTACAAATTGCTTGTAACCAATTATCTTCTGCACAAAGTTCCTTAAATCAAGCTATTAGTACTGTTGAAAAATTAAACAATAAAGAAGAAATAGAAAAAGCATTAACAGCTGTTAGTAATGCAGTATCAGTAGCAAATAGTTCTTATCAAAACTATAAAGATTAGTATTTATTAAAAGACTTTAGTATTAATTATTAAAAAATCTTTTTAGTAATAATTAATACTATAGTTCAACACTTAATAATACTAAAATACATTTGGTAAATTGGAGATAAAAAGTTATGAAAAATTTCACTAAAATATTTACAACAACAATAATAATAGTATTTATTCTATCAATATTGCCTGTATCATATATATATTCAAGTGCATCTACAAATATAAAAGAAGATAAAAACATTATAGAAATAGCTAAGAGTGATGGAAGATTTAACACATTAGTAGAAGCATTAAATAAAGCAAATTTAGTAAATACACTTGAAGGAAAAGGTCCTTTTACTGTATTTGCTCCTACAGATGATGCTTTTAAAAAACTTCCTGCTGGTACTTTAGAAAACTTATTAAAGCCTGAAAATAAAGATGCCCTTAAGGACATATTACTTTATCATGTTGCTAAAGGTAATTTAAGTTCAGCAGATGTACTAAAATTAGATGGTAAAAAAATCACATTACTAAATGGCAAAACTGCTAATATAAGTGTAAAAAATGGAGATGTATTTATTAATAATGCAAAAATAATAATTACTGATATTCCTGCTAGTAATGGCACAATTCATGTTATTGATGCAGTATTAATACCTGAAAAGTAAAAATTTAATAAAAATATAAAATAACTGTATCTTATAAATTTAAATTATTTCATAAGATACAGTTATTTTTAAGTTTAAATTATAATTAATATATTAATTTTGTTAACTAAGGTCTTGCAGGCATTTCTCCTCTTTGTCCAGGCATTTTTTCACCACCTGGTCCACCAAAGCCTCCAGCACTTGCTCCTACATTAGTAACTGTGCTAGATACTGTGAAGCTATCTCCTTCTGTTCCACCTGAATAACTTCCTTCAGAATATAATCCATCAGTTACCGTACCAGTTGATTCTCCCCCAGTATAAATTTTATAATTTGTTCCTGTTTTTATATTTGCTGAAGATATAACTATTGATGAAACTGATTTACTAGGTGAAAAAGTAATTAACTCATTTCCACTTTCATCTTCAATATGAAGTAATGTATTTGCTGAAACTGAATTAAAGACATTAATTGAATTTTGCTTTGAAGTATCACTTGGTGATTGAGCCATTCCTGAACTTCCTGCTGCAATTAACAACCCACCAGAAATCTCAAACTTTCCGTCATAATCTAATGCTCCATTTCCATTATTCTCTGGACCATTTACTATAACTATTCCACCGTTCATATATATAGAACCATTAGCATCTAATCCATCTCCACTTGCATCTACAACAACTCTACCGCCATTAAAATTAATTGATGCCTTTGATGATGAAACGAAATTATTTTGTCCTGGTCTACCATTTACAGCTGATCCATCATTACCTCCAGCTGCATTAATTCCATCATCACTTGCTACTACTTTTATATTTCCATCATTAATATTAATTATTTCTGCTTCAATTCCTTCATAAGATTTATTTATGTTAATTTCTCCAGAATTTATATCTATAGTAGAATCTCCATGAATGCCATCATCTCCAGAAGAAATACTTATATTTCCCCCATTAATTTCAACATTTCCATTAGAATGTATTGCATCATCTGAAGAATCTATATTTATATTTCCTCCATCTATTTTTACTAATGTACTTCCCTTTATGGCTTTAGCACTTTGTGTATCATCTTCAATAGCACTTGTATTGCTTCCAAAGTCCATTGGTTTTCCCCAGTTTCCCCATGTATTACTTGTTTTACTACTATTTTCACTGCCACCACCAGAATTTATAGTTAAGTCTCCTCCAGTAATAGTTGTACTGGTTTCAGCTTGTATTCCATCTTCTCCAGATGTTATATTTATATTTCCGCCTTTAATTAATACATAACCTTTTTCAGCATCTTCATAATTATTAGATTTCATACCATCTCCAGAAGCATTAATATTAATATTACCACTAGTTATAGTAATTGAATCCTTACCTCTTAGACCATCAGCTACTGAAGTTATATTTATATTAGCATCTTCTATCTGTAAATCATCTTTACTAGTAATAGCATTATTATAGTTAGAATTAACTGTTATTTTCCCAGTACCACTAATAAACAAATCATCCTTACTAAAAATAGTTGCATTAGGTTCATCACTAGCTTCGTCTTCAAATACATATTTTTCTCCATCTGTAACAACATTTTCACTGCCATCAGCTAAAACTAAATATGCATTTTTAGCACTCTTTATATAAATAGGAGAACTATTTGAACAAGATATATTAGCTCCATTTAAAACTAAATTAACATTATTCTCCTTACCTGCATCAACTATTATTTGACCATCCTTTAAAGTCCCTGATATACCGTAAGTTCCTGAAGAACTTATTGTAATCTTATTATTCTCAACTACAACTCCATCCCCATCAACTGAAATAGTATCTCCTAAAACTATATTAGTATCTACTTTTTCTACATTTTCACTTGAAATAGTTGTATTATCATTAGATGTACTATTTTTACTCGTGCAACCTGTGACAGTTGTTAATATAGCCATTATAGAAAGAATCGCTATAACCTTTTTACTCATAATTACTCCTCCTAGCTTTTTATTGAGTAAATAATATCATTTCTACCTTAAATTAATCTTAAAGCATTTTTTATAAATATTATATCTAAATTTAATCGTTTTAATTGTTAATATGAGTAAATAATTAAAAATATTTACTTATAATTAATCTTTTAGTATACTTTAAATAAGGTTCTATAGATATAGCACTTTTATTAATTAATAAGTTAGGAGTGTATTTTATGAAAAGTTTTATAAGTGTCAATTTCAGGTGGTGTCTTACTACTTAAATTATTCTAAATAAGTATTACTCCACCTCTAACTTCTATAAAATAATTTTAAAATTGAAGGGTGGAAAATAAAGTGAGATTAAAAAATTTACAAACTGAGAGATTAATGTTAATACCAATAACTTTAGAAATAACTAAATCTTTAATAAATGGATGCAATAAAGAAATTGAAAAACTTGGAATTAAAATAGATAAAAACTGGCCTACTAATGATACTAAAGACATATTACCTATTATTTATGAAACATTAGAAAAGGATAAAATTCCTAGTGGTTTTGAAACATGGATGATTGTAAGAAAGGATACTATGACTGTAATTGGAGATATAGGTTTCCATGGAAAACCTAATGAAAATGGTGAAGTGGAAGTTGGATATGGATTGGTTGAAAATGAAAGAAGAAAAGGTTTTGGCCTTGAATCACTAAGTGCTATTATAAATTGGGCATTGTCTCAAAAAAATGTGAAAATCATTAAAGCAGAATGCTTAATTGATAATATACCTTCTACAAGAATTTTAGAAAAGGTTGGCTTGAAGGAAATTAAAAGAGATAAAAATCTTATTTATTTAGAACTTAATAAATCATTGTAAAAGAAAAATATAGGTGGTTTGTCCACCTATATTTTTATAACCTTATATATAATTAATACTTTCTACTTTTAAATTTCTTTAAGTATATAGGTATTATTTTTATGTCATAAAACCCATCTCTAACTATATCCTTTTGTTTTATTTCATATAGTTTTTGCATTAATTCTATTAATTCTTGGTTTTGATTTTTCAGATTAATTTTATCTATGTCAAACAAGCTTGGTGTATTATTTCCCAAGGCTTCTTGTCCGTTATAAATTAATGTCGTTCCTTTTTGAAAATATAAGAACCCTGTCCAAACCTTTAATAATTCAAAATCCTTTACCTTACTAGAAATCCTCGGTTGATCAGATTTTCTAAAAATCTTAATTTTATATAGTTCTCTGGATATATAACTTCTTGTTGTCTTACTTTTTCAATATAGCTTTCTAAAGTTCCTCTACCTTCTAAGTACGCAATAAATTCTTCATTTACATCATAATCATAACAAATATCAAAGACTTCATATAATTCACCATCACTATGAGCTATAAATCCAGCTTTTCTGATTTCTCTTATAAAACTATGATGAACTGATTCTGCTATCCATATTGTATTCTTATTTATTTTTGAAATTTCTTCTTTAGCTTTAACCCAAAGCTTCTAATAAATATGAGTCTGGAGAAGTATAATGATAAACTGCATCTATAATACATTTCATTCCTAATTTATGAATTTTTATATTGCTATATATTATTACTATTTTGCTATAAGAAAAAAAGAGCATAATTATATATTAACAGCTCTTTTTAGTGTAATTAATTTTAGTTTCTTTTATAATATTCTTGACTCTAATATGAATTAGTATTTTTTGATGTATATTCATAACTTATTATATCTTCATTAGTAACATCATCATTTATTTTTAGTTTATCTAAATCTTTATTCATGTCTTGAACTGTATTTCTTCCGAATTTATTTTCAGATAAATTCTCATTATTTTTAAGTTCAAGTTTATCTAATATATCTTTTTTCACAAATAACACCTCCATACTTATAAAAATATTATTTGTTAATATTATTAATTTTATTTACTCTACTTTTAATTATATCTTCTTGCCTTAATTTTATTTTTAACCAAATTTTAGATACTAAAAATAATAATAATAATATTGGAACTAAAAGAATAAATACTACTTTATAATTTTCTATTAATATTTTCCATTAATGTTCTATTACTAACTCTTAGAAATAAAAAGCAGCTCACAAATATCTGAGCTGCTTTATTAATTATTATATATTAATCTCTTTCTTCCTTTAATATTATATTTAGTATTAAAGCAGTAATAGTTCCTGTTGATATACCTGAAGCAAAAACCATTTTTAGCCCTTCTGGTAATTGAGAAATAAATTCTGGTCTAAAGGTTACTCCAAGACCTAATCCAATAGAAGTAGCTATTATTAAAAGATTTCTTTCATTTATTTTTACTTTGCTTAAAGTTTTTATTCCAGCAGCTGCAACAGTACCAAACATTACTATTCCAACTCCTCCTAATACTGGTTGGGGAATAATATTAACTATTGCTGCAATCTTTGGTAAGAATCCTAGTAAAACTAATATTATTCCTGCCATAACTGCTACATAACGACTTGCTACTTTAGTTAAAGGTATTAAACCAACATTTTGACTAAAGGTTGTATTTGGTAATGTTCCTACAAAACCACCTATCATACTTCCAATTCCATCAGCTAATACTCCTTGCCCTATACGCTTATTACTCATTTCAACATCTGAAACTTCTCCAATTGCTTTTAAACACCCTACAGTTTCTATTGCTGTAACAAAATATGCTGGAATAAATGCAATAAGTGCTTTTAAATCAAAAGTTACACCATACTCAAATATTTTAGGTATTGATATCCAACTTGCCTCTTTAACAGAAGTAAAATCAATTAACCCAAGTGGTATACATATAATATATCCTACTATCATTCCTATAAGAATTGATGCACTACTAATCATCCCTTTTCCATAACGATTTAATAATAAAGTGCCAAATAAAACTATCATTGAAATAGATATATTTTTTATACTTCCATAATCAGCAGCACCTGTTCCTCCTGCTGCCCAATCTATAGAAACTGGTAATAAAGTTAAACCTATTAAACACACAACTGTTCCTGTAACTATTGGTGGAAATAATTTCATTAATGGTCTTATAAAGTAGCTAAGAATAACTTCAAATATTCCCCCTAGTATTGTTGCACCAATTATTCCAGGTAACCCTAAAGCCGAACCAACGGTAATAGATGGTGATACAAAAGTAAAATCTGTTCCCATTATACAAGCAACTTTAGATCCAACTGGTCCTACTCCCTTAGCTTGTATTATAGTAGCTATTCCTGCAGCAAGTATTGAGGCACTTATTAATGCTGTTGATGTTTTAGCATCAAATCCCAAAGCACTTGATACAACTAGTGGTACAACAATTATTCCACCAAAGGCAGCAAATATATGCTGAATACCAAATAATATTTTTTCTCCTATTGACGGATTATCATCAACTTTATAGTTTAATTTAATTCCATCTTTTGTTTGTAAGTCTTCCATTATTTCATCCTCCATTTTTCTATATTAAAAAGCACCTCGATACCGAGGTGCTTGTCTAAAAAAACAGAAGTAAAATTACTAATTATAAAAATATTTCCCTTTAATTTTAAACACGTACCTCGTAGTCTGCCAATTTACGGTTAGCAGGTAGAAACTTTCGGACCCTATTTCCGATGATATACGAGCATATTTATTATATGCGAACATTATAGCATAAAAATATTCACTTTATACACATTTAGATTTTTTTTGACAAATACTTAAAATTTAAATGTTTTCATACGATACTTTAAAATTTAAGTTAGATAATTTAAAAATAATGTTAATGGTATACTAAAAGTAAGGAACTATATCAAATTATGATATAGTTCCTAATATAGATATTTTAATATTCATCCTTCATCTTATTTGCAGCGATTACGAACGGCATATATAAAATAACTGATAATACAATTAATAATATTG
>NZ_JABUTB010000063.1:12378-24461 GCF_021443865.1 Clostridium sp. | reverse complement strand
CATGCCGCATAATGAAGAGTCTTTTTTCCTATTGTCTACTTGACAGGGTCAAGTTTAATAGGGAGCCTTTTAAATTAAGAAATTTTAAGTTATTAAATACCTTTAATAATATTATCTATATTTTCTACTGATGCATTTCTAATTGTAAAAATTATATCTTCATCAATTCTTAGCTTAGTTTCATTATTATTCGTCTTTACCTTATTTAAGTTAAGACCTGTATTACCAAGTTCTCTATATTTAGTTGGAGATAAATCTATATTAAATAATCCATCCTTTGCTCCAGTTATCTTTAATAAACTTCCTTCTAAGCAACTATCCTTTACCTTTAAAGTAATTATATTATTTCCTTTTACCACTACCTTATCTTCTGGTGCCGCTATAACTTCTACTTCTCCAGTTATAGTCATCCACCCTCCACTAAGCTTTGACTTAACTAATATGTTAACACTATATACCTCTGTAATCTTAGTTAACAATTGTCCAAGATTATAAATATTTAAATCATACTTCATTATTTTTTCTTCCTCGCTGTTTAATAAATTTACTTCATTATACTATAATTAATAATCATTATCCATATATTCTTTATTTATATTATTAATGAAGCCACTTATTCTATTTTCTCTACCATAGTCCTCATACTCATGACATGTTAAATATAGATGCTTCTTTGCCCTAGTTAAAGCCACATAGAAGGTTCTCATTTCTTCTTCTAAATTATTTGATTTTAATGCCATATATGAAGGGAAAACCCCTTCTTGAAGTCCACATATAAATACTATATCAAATTCAAGTCCCTTAGCTTGATGAACTGTAATAATAGGTATTCTCTTTTTGTTAGTTCTATTTACAATTAAACTTTCTAGTTCACCATTAGATAACCCTGTTATTCTAATTATATCTAATAAAGAATCTCTATAACTTTTTTCTTTATCATCTAATTCCTTAACTAAAACATAAAAGTCTCTAAGTCTTTCTATTTTTTCATTGGCTTCTTTTTCAATTTCACTACTTCTTCCACTATATAAGGTTTTTAAGCTAAAGCCTTTTATTATATCTACAATTATTTCATCTGGTCTTCTATTTTTAGCTCTTTCAAATAATATATTTAATGCAGTATTAATTTTTGTAAAGGCATTTAAATGATTACTAATTAAACTAATTCTTTTAAAGGAAGTTGGCATTAAGTCCTCTAAAATAGCTCTTACTAATAAGTCTTTAGTTGCTAATATATCATCCATAGCATCATGACTTGGTTTATTATCTGTATTAAATACTCTACTTAAGGTTTCTAGCTTATAGTTTTGTAATTTAGTATGAAATCTTCTATATATATCTAATGTGTCGTAAAAAGCTTTAAATTTTGGTCCTTCTAATCTATTTCTACTAAGTTCACTGGTTAAAATATTTATATCATATTGAACATTATGACCAACTATAATTGAATCCTTAGAAAACTCAAGAAATTCATTTAAAACCTTATTCTTATCTTCTCCTTTTTCCTGTAAAAACTCATCACTAAATCCATGTACCTTATAGGAGCCTTCTACAGATTTTTTGTTTTTCAAGAACTTTTCAAAGCTATCTATAACTTCACCCTTAGAATTAATCTTAACTGCAGCAATTTGAATTATTTCATCCTCTGTAACATCTGTTCCTGTACTCTCAACATCAAATACAATTACATTGTCTTTTTGAAATTCTTCTATTAATAAAGAATATTTTTCTCCATATACTTTTACATTTTCATCAATAAAGTCTGTAAGTGCTATTCCAACTTCCTTATATTCCTTTGAATCAATAGCCCTTAATGTAGCTTCTCCAATACCAGTTGGTAACCTTTTAACTATCCTTTTTAAACTAACATTATCATATCTATTAGCAATAAGTTTTAAAAAGGCTATTACATCCTTTATTTCTTGTCTTCTAAAGAATTTAAACTGATCAACTAATATAAATTCAAAATTAGCTCCCTCATAACCTATTATATTCCCTAGTTCTCTACTTAAATTTATATTGTAACTATTATCTCTACTTAATATACAAGCTTTTGAAAGGTCTTCTCCAGCCTTTTCTAACTTTCTAATTTCATCAAAAATAAATCTTGCTTCTTCCCTTAAATTCTTTGCTTTTCTTAGCTTAATTTTATCTCCCTTTTCATTAGTAATTGATGTAATTTTATCCTTATATATAGAGGAATACTTCTTATTGAAGGCATTTTCTAAAAAACTCAATGAACCATCTGTAATATATTTTGTAGATCTATAATTCTTAGTAAATATAACTTCTGTTGGATTATAATCTTTTTTAAATAAATCTAATATTTTTTCAGGTTCAGATCCCCTCCAACCATAAATGGTTTGAAACATATCTCCACAAAGTAATATATTATTATTCCCAAATATTTTTTCAATTATTGAATATTCTAAGGTACTAGTATCTTGTACTTCATCAATATTAATATACTTAAATTGCTTCTTTAAAGCTTCTACTAAATTTTCGTCTGTAAGCAATTCCTTAGCCTTTATAGTTAAATCTGCAAAATCTAACCCATGATTACTATAAAGTAGAGAATTATATAGTGTTACTAATTCTCCTCCCTTACTCTCTAGAAATTCCTTCATCTTTAGGTCTTGATTTCCCCTATTACTACAAATTGATTTAATTTTATCTCCTTGATATTTAAATATATACTTAACTACTTTATAATAATTTTTTAAAGAATCCTCTTCCTTAAAATTATGTTTTGTATTTTCTATTTTAACTAATTCTATAAATTGCTGAAGCTTATTTACTGGGTAATTATAATAATTACATTCCTTTATTATTTCCTTACAATCTTCTTCATCAAATACTAAGAAATCAGTAAATATATCCGTTCTCTTTTTAGCTTCACTCTTTATTAAATCAAAGCAAAAGCTATGAAAGGTTCTAATAGTTATACCCTTTGCTTTTTCTCCTACAATATCTTCAATTCTACCCTTCATTTCTGCACAGGCTTTATTAGTAAAGGTAATACATAATATTTCTTCAGCTTTAGCTTTGTTAGAATTTATTATATTTGAAATTCTAATAGATAGTGTGTTAGTTTTACCTGTTCCTGCTGACGCAAGAAGTAAAACATTTCTTTCTAGTTCATTTACAACTATTGATTGTTCTTTATTTAAAGACATTTTATATCACTCCCCTATTAAAAGTATCTTAAGTTATATTATACTATTACTTCAAACATTACCAATATGCTATAATAATAAAAAAGAATTTCTGGGAGTGGATACAAATGAAAGATAAATATATAATATTTTACACTATCTTTTTCAGCTTATATTCTATCTTAAACTTTTATATAGGAAAGGTAATATTTAAAGGGCTTAAAATTACTACTAATATATCTCCTTTACCCTTTTGGATAGCCTTTTGTGCCTTAGCATCATCTTATATAGCTTCTATGGCACTTACTAAGTATTTACCTTATAGATTAAACAATTTCTTTTCATTTATTGGCTCTTATTGGCTTGGGTTACTTATGTATGGTTCATTAATATTTCCAATTTTAGGGCTAATTAATTTAATATTAAAAAAATCTTCTTTATTAAATAATAAAATATATATTATGGAAACTGTATTAATGTCTATAGTATTTATAATATTTATAATAATTGGTACCTATAATGCTAATAACTCTTATGTTAAATCCTTTGATATTGATATTGAAAAGGATACATTAAAAGAGCCCTTAAATATAGTTATGGTTTCTGACTTACACTTAGGTAATATTATGAAAAATAACAGATTAAAAAGTATGGTAACTGAAATAAATGAGTTAAACCCTGATTTAGTTATTATTGCTGGGGATATTATTGATAGTGATATTACTCCTTTTTTAAATCATAATATGGCTGTGGAGTTTTCTAATATAAAATCTAAATATGGAACTTTTGCTACCCTAGGAAATCATGATGTTTTAACAAAAGAGGAAGATACCATTGTAGATATCCTTAAAGAAAATTCCATTACTGTTTTAAGAGATGAATCAGTTTTAATTAATGATGATTTCTATATAATTGGAAGAGATGATATAACAGTAAATAGATATGGCAAAGAAGATCGAGCTACTCTAGAGGGTTTAACAAAGGATTTGGATAGTTCTAAGCCTTTAATAGTTATTGATCACAATCCACAGTATATAAATGAAAGCTTAAATGCTAATATTGATTTGCAACTATCAGGGCACACACATAAAGGGCAAATCCTTCCTGGTAACCTAGTTACTAACAAAATTTTCGAAGTTGATTATGGATACTTAAAAAAGGATAATTTGAATGTTATAGTTTCATCAGGTTACGGTACCTGGGGACCTCCTCTTAGATTAGGAAGCAGAAGTGAAATAGTTCAAATCAAATTGAAATGAAAGAATGAAAAAATTAAAAATTGAGCTGTCTTATAGGCAGCTCAATTTATATAATCACATTTCAAAAACTCCATAGGAGTTTTTTCCTAAACTCTTAACTCTTCACTATTATTTTATTTCATAGCTTAATTCAATGAATTTTTCTATATCTTCTTCAATAAGCTTTAATGAACTTCTCCAGAAGTTAACATCATGAACATCTATATTCATTATCTTAGTTACATCTGCAACACTCTTTTTACCTGTAACTGCTAATAATTCTTCATATTCCTTACAGAAGCTATCGCCTCTCTTTAAATATTCTGCATATAGTCCCTTAGCAAATAAATTTCCAAAGGCATATGGGAAGTTATAGAAGTTTGCAGTTGCATAGTAATAATGTGGTTTCCAAGTCCACATATATTTATGAAGATAATTGTTATCTAATCCATCTCCATAAGCTTCCTTTTGTGCATTAAGCATTGCATTACTTATTTCTTCTACTGATAAAGAACTTTCTTTTCTCTTTTCAAAAACTTCACTTTCAAATAAGAATCTTGAGTATATATCTACTATAACTTGATTACAATCTGAAATTTCAGCTTCTAAAATAGCAAATGCTTCTTCTTTACTTGCTTCTTTTACAGCACTCTTTTTAATAATTATTTCACAGAAATTAGAAGCTGTTTCTGCAAGTGTCATAGGATATTCTGAATTTAACATAGTCTCGTTATTTAAGCATTCTCCATGGAATCCATGTCCAAGCTCATGTGCCATAGTTACAACATCACTAAAACTATTTCCATAGTTTAATAATATTCTACTTTCTCCAATATCTTTAATACTTGCACAGAATGCTCCTCCTACTTTACCTTCCTTAGGATAAACATCTAGCCAATTATTTTCATAAGCCTTTAAAACATAGTTAGCTAAATTATCACTAAACTTTCTAAAATTCTTTTCTACAAAAGCTTTTCCTTCTTCAAAGGTAAATTTCATTTCTTTTTCTATTACAGGAGCATATAAATCGTAAAATGGAAGCCCATTTTTATGTCCTAAAATTTCTGCTTTTCTTCTTAAATATTTTCTAAATGTAGGTAAACTTTCTTTAATAGCTGTAAGCATAGCATTTAAAATATCTTCATCCATTCTAGATTCTTCTAATGTCATATGAAGAGGTGATTTATAACCCTTAAGATTTGAAGTAGTTATTACTTCTCCCTTAATTCCATTTAATGAAGCTGCTACACCTTCTTCTATTTTTTCATAAGATTTAATTTCTGCTTCATAAGCCTTTTTTCTAACTTCTTTGTCCTTGCTATATGCCATATTTAATACAACAGTTAATGGAAGTGATTCTTCCTTTCCATCTACATTAATATCTACCTTATGTGTTGATATTAAATAATCCTTATAGTTTGACCAAGCATCTGAACCTGTGGTTCTCATCTTAGCTATTATAGCTTCTTCTTTATCACTTAGCATATATTTATTCTTGCCTATTATTTCTTTTATTATAAACTCATGCTCTTTTAATAAAGTTGATTTATTAATTACTTCATCTATATTTTCTACGCTAGCAATCCATTTATAAATTTTAGTTAAAGGTTCTGCTAAAAGACTATATTTGTTATTTATAACATCTAAGTACTTTCTACCTTCAACATTTTTTGAATCAGCACTAACAGTTAAACTTGCAAATGAAGCTACTTTACTAATAAGAAGATATATATTTTCAAGATTATTAATTATATCCTCTAAAGCACTTAATGTATCCTTTTCTTTATTTAAGTTTCCTGAAAAAACTTTTAAATCATTAATACTTTTATCAACCTTATCTAAATCTTCAAGAAATTCTTTAGATGTAAATGAGGGATAAAGTTCTTTTAAACTCCAATTATCTGACATTTTTTTGCCCCCTTATATTTGTTTTTAATTAATTATAGTATTTATTTAGCACTTTATCAATAAAATTACCATTATACTGAATAATTTTTATTTCTATATTTAAGTGGGGAAACTCCTACTAGCTTTTTAAAGGTATTTGTAAAGTGGCTTTGATCATGGAATCCTAATAAAATACTTATCTCCAAGATGCTTTTTTCAGTACTTAATAATAAAATCTTAGCTCTTTCAATTTTTATTTCCCTTAAATATTTCATTATTGATATCCCTTTATATTTTTTAAAACATGTGGATGCATATCCAACTGAAATATTTAAAGTTTTACATATTTCTTCTAGGGATATGTGATTTTCAATATTCAAATGAAGAGCTTGTAGAAGCTTGTTTACTGTAAAACTATCTGTAATTTCTGTATCGTGAATTAATAATTCCATATATTCGTTTATCATATCTAATTCTATTTCTTGCATTATAAATATAGAACTTGCTTCTTTAATTCTTCTATAAAATTTATTATATATTGGATGTAAATACTTCTTTGCAATTCCATTTCTTATTATTTCTCTTGTATAGATTGCATTCCATATAATAAGGTCGTCCATTTTATGTTCTTTATCTACCTCATCATAAATTTCTGAAGAATGCTTTGCCTTAATAACCTTTATTATTTCTTCTTTATTTCTAGAATCAATTAATAGTGACATTTTATTATTAAAAATATTAAAGTCAGATTCAAAACTCTCATATCCATCATTCATAACTACTCACTCCCACTATACACATAATAATTATATACATATTATATTATATATACTAAAACACCTACAATGATTTACCCAAATTTTACATTATGCTAATTAATACATTTATTTATTGCAAATATATTAGTTATTATTTGTTATTTTATCAAATTTATATAAAATTTTACAATCTATAAGTTATTTGTAAAAAAGGAGATAAATATTATATATTTGCAACCTCTGATTTTCTTCTAATCACAACTATATAGTATTTATCTCCTTCTACTATGAAGGTATTAATTTATCTTTTTTTTAGTATATCTAATACATATATCTTAAAATCTTCAAAACTTCCTTGAGCTATTGAAGCCCCCTTATTAATCTTTCCACTTAAGAAATTATATTCAGCTGATCCATAGTTAAAACTAGCACTTGAAACAATTATACTAGAATCAGTAACTCTATAATTAACATCTTTTAACATAAGCTCCTTACAGAATTCTATAAATTCATTTGCTTTTTCTAAATCGCCATTGCTAACTTCATTTAAAGTAAATTTAAATAAACTATAACCTCCAATTAAAGGTACCATTTTACCACTCACCATATAAAATACTTTTCCCATATTATAAAAATATTTCATATTTCCATAAGTCATTGTTCTATACTCATTATTTATTTCTAAATTTTTATTATCTAAGCCATGAAATTTTTCAACTATATCATCCCAAGCTTTGGCTTCAGCTGATTTATTATTGCTTATTACACTTTTAAATTGTTCATATGCTTTTTCTAAATCATTTCCCTTATTTATAATTGAATTATTTACTTTAACCACATACTCATTATTTTCGAATACTAACTCCACTTTACTATTCATTACTAAACTCCTTATTTATATAATTATGTATTATTATTTAATAATAGTTATTATATCATAGTGCTATTAATTTTCAACCAATTAATTATTACTTAACAATTTCATATGTCCAATCTTTTATGCCACAAAAATCATATATATTATTATATCCCATTTCAACTAATAAATTTGCTGCTGTAGCACTTCTATTGCCACTTCTACAATAAACTAGTATTTTTTTGTCTTTATCATTAAGTATATTCTCTGCTTCTACCTTTATTTCGTCTAGTGGAATTAATATACTATTTTCTATATGTCCACTTTCATATTCTTCTTTAGTTCTAACATCTAATATAACAACGTTTCCTTTTTCAATTTCTTCTTTTGCTTCTTCAGCGGTTATTTCAACAACCCTACTTTCATTATCATTTATACTATTTTCCTTTACTACATTACTACAACCTGAAATTATAAAAGCACTTAAAATCATAGTCAATATCAAATAAAATCTTTTCAATATTATCACCTCTCTACTATTATAAAGAAATAAATATACTAGATTTGTGATAAAGTCACAAACCTAGTATATTTACTTATTAGAAAGTTTTATTCCTGGTAAAACCACTTTAAAATAATCCTCCTTAATAGAGTTAATAAATTTAACCTTTCTACTATTATTAAAAGCTTTTTTTATTCTTACAAATCCTTGACCATTATTTAAAAACCTCTTATTATTATCTATTGTAATTAGTTTTTCATATAACCACATATTTCTCTTGCTTTGATTTATGTTGTTAATTGATATACTATTTCCAGTTATAGCTCCTGGACTTGTTATTATAACTTCTTTGTTACTTATATAAATATCTATCATCTTATCAAATACTGAATAATCTCTATATAATACTGCATTATTGATTGCTTCAATTACTGCATTTATAGGATAATCCTTTGGCAGAATATCTGAAACCTCTCTACTTGCTTTATCAATCATATTTAATACATTACCTTGAACTATTATAACTTCATCCTTATTAATATTTAGCTTATTATTAATTCTTATAATATTATGAGGCAACCAAAGACTATTAACATTTGAAAATACTAACAATCCGCCTAAGGTACAATTAAATTCTCCATTTTCCTTATCTCTTGATATAATTCTTGAGGTTTCAAGTAAAAACTCTTTATTTTCTTCGTTTATTTCAATACCTTTATTTTTAAAATAGTTTTTATATATAGACTCATCTAAAAAGCTTATATTGCTTTTTACTATTCTAGAAGTTTCTATAAAGAAATCCAAATTTTCTTCAAAGGATTCTAATAATTCTTGTTTTCTCATAGTGTCAGTAGTTGAACCTCTTCTAATATAAAAGGCCCCATTTTCTCTAACTTGGTATGGTTTTTGTTCTCCATCATATATTGTTATTATAGAAACTTTTTTGTTTTCTATTAATAAGTTATCTACAGAAATTGGAATTGGAGGCTCACATCTTGAGGTAATTATTTGTTGAACTTGTTCTTCATTAATGACTTCATTATCTTCTAATCCAACTATCCTTTTTGACTTGTCCTCAACTCCTATTATTATGTAACCTCTTCCCCCTCTTGAATTTGCTATTGCACAAACATCTTTTGCTAACTCCTTTTTGCTACTTTCCTGCTCTAAGGATAGCTTCAATTTAAAATCTAATTTTACTCCCTCTTCCTTTTTTATTAAACTAAGAATCTTTTTGCTATCCATTCTCTCACCCCACTAATTTATTGCTATATAAATATTTTACTATAAAAATAGAGAGAGAAGCTATAATAGTAGCTTAACCCTCTCTTAATTTTACTATTTTATTATCTTATTAATATTGTCAAAAAGTGTATTCTTATCTATTAAGCCTTCTCTGTCATAAGCAACTTCCCCAGCTTTATTTATAAAAATAGTTCTAGGAATACCCATAATATTATAGGCATTTGCAGCACTAAGCTCCTTATCAAATACAACCTTCATATCTAAATTATTATCTTCTAAAAACTTTAATGCTTTTTCCTTTGTTTCTCTTTTTCCGTCAGTTAAATTAACCATTAGTATTTCTACATCATCTCCATATTCCCTTATAGCCTCTTCAAAATATGGCATTTCTTCTCTACAAGGTCCACACCAACTAGCCCATATATTGACTACTACTGGCTTTTTATCCTTAAAGTCAGATAATTTTACTACATTGCCTTCTTCATTATATACAGTGAAATCATTGGCTTGTTTTACTTCTGTTTGCAATGAATCAATCTCATTAGGTACGTATGAACCTGATAAATATTCATATCCAAACTTTACAATAACTATTAATAAAATTAAAGATACTATTAACACTACTATTTTCATTTTGTCTTTCATAAATTAACCTCCTAATTAAATGTTAACCAAGATAATAATAGATTTAAGTAACCAGTCATCATCATTAATCCTATTATTATAAGTAATATTCCTGATACAGTATTTATAATCTTATAATTTCTTTTAATAAATTTAAAAACACTCTTAAGATTTTCAATTAATATAGCTGAAATTATAAATGGTATACCAAGTCCTAAGCTATAGGATAAAAGCATTAAAACACCCTTTAATGTATCTTGTGAATTAGCAGCTATCATTAAAGCAGCTCCTAAGAAAGTTCCTACACAAGGAGTCCATCCAATTGCAAATATCATACCAAATAATATAGATGAAGTTAAATTTAATTTATTTAAATTGGTTTTATTCTTTAATTTAAGACTCTTTTGTAAGAAAGTAATTTTAAATACACCAATGTAATTTAATCCAAAAACTATTAATAATAAGCCTGCTATTATATTAAATAGTTTCATATACTTTTGTATAAAAGATCCAAAGGTTCCTGCTGCCGCACCTAAAACTGTAAATACTACTGAAAATCCAATAACAAAACCTATAGAATTAAGTAAAGCTTTATTATTATTTTTATTATCATTATCTCCCATAAAATATGATATATATATAGGTATCATAGGTAAAATACAAGGTGAAATGAAGGTAATTATTCCTTCTAAGAAAAGTATCAAATAATTCACTTAACCACTCCCTTCATTTTCTATTAATATATCACAATATTCAAATAAATTGAATAAGGTACTTTTTTGATACTATTACATAAACAAAATATCATATAGTTTTAATAACTATATGTTGTCTTTCATTTCATTTTATGATACTTTATTAATATATATAATAAAGAAAGGAATGTTATTATGAGTAAAATAGCTTTAATTACAGATAGTACTTGTGGATTACCTAAAGAATACGTAGAGAAATACAATGTTAAAATTGTTTCTTTAAAAATATTATACAAAACTAAAGAGTATATTGATGGTGTTACTATTTCTCCTGAAGAGGTTTATTCTAAATTACCTGAGGAGTTACCTACTACTTCAATGCCTTCAGTTGATGATGTTTCTAATTTATATGATGAATTAATTAGAGAAGGTTATACTCATGCAATAGTTTTACCTGTTTCTTCTGGTTTATCTGGAACAATAAATAGCTTCAGACTTGCAAGTGAGAATTATAAAAATATTAATTCATTTATTTTTGATACAAAAATATTATCTATGGCTGTAGGATTAATTGTAATTGAAGTTGGTAAAATGATAGAAGAGAATAAGAGCTTTCAATATATTTGTAATATGATTCCAAAATTAAGAGAAAATTTATGGATGTACTTCACTGTAGATACATTAGAATACTTAATAAAGGGTGGAAGAATAGGTAAGGTATCTGGTGGAATTGGCGAAATGTTAAATTTAAAGCCTATAATCACTATGGATGAAGATGGGGCTTATACAACCTACACTAAGGTAAGAGGATCAAAGCAAGCCTTTAACAAACTTACTTCTTTAGCCTCAGAAATTTTAGATAAAGGGAAAAGTAAAGTTATTATAATGACTGGTACAATGCACGAAGAAGCAGAAAAACTTAAAGAGCTTTTACAAAAGCATAAAAACACTACATTTATTTATAAAGGAACAATTACTCCTGCTGTTGGAATACATTCTGGGCCTAGATTATTAGCTGTAGCTGTTATGAATGAAATATAAATGAGCTGCATTAAGCAGCTCATAATTTAGAATGTAAAATGTAGAATTATTGAAGTAATTTGTTCCAAATTACTAAAAATAT
>NZ_JABUTB010000063.1:8147-12371 GCF_021443865.1 Clostridium sp. | reverse complement strand
AAACTCCTATAGGAGTTTATTCATTTATTCTACATTCTACATTTTTAATTTTACATTGTGCTACAGCACATTTATTCTTCATGTTCGTATTCTTTACCTGATTTCATTGCCATATTTTCAGCTACTAAATTCTTTAATAAAACATCTACAGTCCACTCCATAGAAGTTTCTGTAACTGCAGCCTTCAAGACATTATTAAGTCTAAACTTTTTTAAATTACTTATAAGTAATCCAATTTTAGCACCAGGAATATTATTAAAAATTATTGCTTTACTTTTCATTCCATCTTCTGCATCATTTAATATGTTTCCATTTATAACATCTTTCACTAAAGTATTTCCATTCTTATAGCTTATTACTACCTTATCTCTTATTCCAAGCATTCCTGCTAAATTACTTAAAGTCTTAACTTCTTTTAAGTCAAAATTACATAGTATTATGCAACTTCTCCCTTCATCAACTTTTGTTTCTTTAGTATCTAATAATTCAAATGACATAATTATCTCCTCTTATAAATTAATTTCTTAATTATATCATATAAAAATACTATGAATTAATCAACCTTGTTTTTTTAAGATTAATCTTAAGACTTATGGTATAAATAAAATCTATAGTCATAATTAATAATATAAAAATATTAGATACTCTAAATATATTTTCTAAACTTATATAAAAATTATTAATAGCTGGCTGAAAAAATCTTATTCCAATATAACAAAGAATGGCCCAGTAAATAGTAAATTTAAAAGTTATTAAACCTAAAAAATTGAATTTTAAATTTGAATAATCCCAATATTTTTTATTAAATATTTTTAAAAGTAAATATCCACTAATAAATTCTACAGATGTTGGTACAACTAAATATAATATAACTTTAGTTAAAATATTTAGATTGTAATAATAATCTAATAGAACTAAAATAGTAAAAGCTATTCCATACATTGGCTTATAAGGCCCTTTTAAAAACCCTTCTTTTTTAAATTTCCCATCAATAATATAACTATAAATTCCTTCAATAAAAAAGCCAACTACAGAATAAAGTATAAAATTAAATAAAGTAAAATTTATTATTGTCATAATTAAACACCAGCCTTTACTAAATTTCATCATTAGTTTACCCAATTGAATTTAATAAATACTTCTAAGTCTATGTAGTAACTTTTAAGGCTAGTAAGAATATTATAAAATGTAGTATTTAAAAGGAGGAATTAAAATCGAGAATAACTATAAAAAAGTAAAAAAAATTCTAGCTATTCTTTTATTAGCCAATTTATTTGTAGCAATTTCTAAAATTATTGTAGGCCTTGTAATTAATAGTTCAAGTGTTATGGCTGATGGCTTACATTCTATTTCTGATAGTGCTTCAAATATAGTAGGAATAATAGGAATTACCCTAGCTTCAAAGCCTAAAGATACAGAACATCCTTATGGACATAAAAAGTTTGAAACTATAGCAAGTATCACTATTGGTTTA
This sequence comes from Clostridium sp., assembly GCF_021443865.1. Classification (GTDB taxonomy): domain Bacteria; phylum Bacillota; class Clostridia; order Clostridiales; family Clostridiaceae; genus Clostridium. The sequence continues at coordinate 10,897 of NZ_JABUTB010000063.1, read as the reverse complement.
ATGTTACTTATATTAGGCTTCAATGTTATTAAAACATCAATAGTTAAGTTGTTTGTTCCATCTGTTATGAATATTACAATTGAAAGTTTAATCATAATATTAATAACCTTAATAATTAATATATTTGTTGCAGTATATGAAAATAATCAAGGTCATAAACTTAATAGTAATCTTTTAATAGCAGACTCTCTTCATACTAAAAGTGATATCTTTGTTTCTATAGGAGTTTTAATTGCACTTATTACAGTTAAACTTGGCCTTCCACCAATAATAGATGTATTAGCCTCATTTATAGTATCATTTTTCATTCTTCATGCAGCCTATGAGATAATAAAAGATAATATTTCATCTTTAACGGATAAGATTATGATAGAAGAAGAGGTAATAACAAATATTCTTAAAGAATTTAAAGCTATTGAAGATGTTCATAATATAAGATCTAGAGGTTATGATGATTATATTTTCTTAGATATGCATATTAAAGTAGATTCAACTTTAAATGTAGATGAAGCCCATACTCTTGTTCATGAAATCGAAAGTACATTAAATACTAAACTAAATAAAAAGGTAGATTTGATTATCCATGTTGAACCTAATTTAAATAAGAGATAGATATTATATTTTTTGCTACTTAATTCTCCCCATAAGTAGCTATAATATAATATTTATCTCTTTCTCTATAAAGTGTAATATTTATCTAAAGGGTTGAACTTTTTAATTTCCATAAAAAATTAAAAATATATATTATTGGGTGGATTAATTTTTATATATTCATCTACTTCTAAATAGTATTCACCATCAAAGGATATTTTACCTAACACCCTTATCCACTGCCCCTCTTTAAATTTATCTTTTGCTAAGGTTTTAACGCCTATAATATATGAATCTGCTGCACAGCAATTCATTTCCTCTCTACCTAAAATAAATTTATCACCTTCATACTTATAAACAAAGCCTGTAAAAACAATATATTTATTTAGATATTCTTCCCCATCCCCTTCTAAATCTTCTAAAATATGATGAGTTTCATGATTAATTTCTATAGCATCTTTAGCAAATAAATTATTAAAACTTGTTAAGTTGCTATTAGTATCCTTATATATATATCCTCGTAATAAAAGTAAAACACCTACAATTAGAGTAATTACTACTGGCATAAATTTTAATGAAGTATCTACTCTTGAATTAAAGCTTACTACCTTCATAGCTTGAACAATAATAAGTATAGGTAAAATAGAAAGAACTATATATAAATTTCTTGCAGTTTTCACACTTAAATAATTGTAAACTTCTCCAGATTTCATTAAATAGCCTATATAAGTAGTTAATAAAATTAATATTAGTAACCAAATAAATTCTTCTACATTAAATCTTCTCATACTAACCTCCTAAAATACAAAGCTTAAACTTATGGAGAAAGCCAGTACAATAAATGATATTAGTGTTATTATTTTTACTGCAAAGGACTTTTTAAAATATGATGATATAATAATAGCATTTTTCAAATCTAACATAGGTCCAAATATTAAAAAGGCTGATACGGCAGGAACACCAAAATAATCTAAAAATCCCTTAGCTATAAATGCATCAGCTTCTGAACATAAGGATAATAAAAAGGCTAAAAACATCATTATAATAATAGGTAATATTATACCTTTTGAGTAATTTTCTATAAAATCTTCCTTAACTATTACAACAAACAAACTAGATAAAAATGATCCAAATATGTAGTATCTTAATATATTTAAAAACTCTTTATTAGCATGCTCTAAACATAGTCTAAGCTTTGATTTGTTATAAAAATAATCTATTGATTCACATCCACAATCACATATATTTTCATATTCACTTGTACTTTTAATAACTTGTTCATTTCTCTTGGTAAATATTTCAACTAACAATCCTATTATTACAGCACAAGCAATTCCACCAAATCCCCTTATTAATACTATATTTATATCCTTAAAAGCATAAAAAGTTGAAGCTATAACTACTGGATTTACTATTGGAACTGTAAGCATAAAAACAACTGCAACAGCAATTGGAATGCCCTTTTTCATTAAACTTCTAGTTATAGGAACTATAGCACATTCACAAATTGGAATAAAAAGCCCCATAAAGGCTGCAAAAATTATTGATATAATTCTACTTTTAGGTAGAATTCTTTTTACTATATCTTCTGATATATATACTTGAATAACAGAAGAAGCTATGGATCCAATTAATATAAAAGGTAGTGCTTCTAATATCATACTTATAAATACATTAGCCCATTTTATCATTTCACTACCTCCATTTTATAAATTATTGATTTTATTTTTTTTATTGAAGCTCCTTCTTTAAAATATTTAGATGATACTACTTCCTCTTCTAAAATATCTAAGGACTTTGAAAATAATATTGGTGCAGTTTTATTTATTTCTTCAATATACTTAATGATTTCTTTTTGTTCATCAAAAGATATTACTGATAAATTATTTAAGATTATAAACTTACTAGATTGAATAAAAGGTATTATAATTTCTCCTAAATTTTTAAGATAAGCCTTTAAATTTTTACTATCTCCAATATAATAATTTCCATAGAAATTAAGATTCTTCCTTATTTCTTTATCCTCAAAAACTTTACCTATTATACTTAAATTCATAGTTCCATTAAATTCTACTATAACTCTAGAATATTGTTTTTTTACCATTTCTTTAAGTAATAGTTCTTTTAAAGAATCTATTTCTTCTAAGTATATAACTTTT
>NZ_JABUTB010000063.1:0-8011 GCF_021443865.1 Clostridium sp. | reverse complement strand
TAATTTCAAGTTTAGTCTTCATTTATTACCTCAAAGAAATAGCTTTTCTATTTCTTTTTTATTTAAATTAACACCTATAAATGAAATAACACTAGAAATGCTATTATTTATTTTTCTAATTTCAAACTCATCCTTTACAAAGTCAAATTGTCCAAAAGTATCATCCTTTAATCTAACTACTCCCTTTGCCCTTATTACATCTCCAAAACTTCTAGAACTTGAAATAAACTTAAACTTTGATATTAATTCTAAATTTGAATAATTACAACTTGGATAAATAGCAAAGCTTTCAAAAACATCCTTGGCTTTAGAAGTTTCTATAGTTTTTAATCTTGGCTTTATGCCTTTATATTCATTAATATTTAAGGAATTAATTTCTACCTTATCTAAAATATCAATTCCCTTTATTTTTCTCCAGTCGCTACTTATTATTACTGCCCTTTTATTAACCTTATTAATTTTTGTAATTATACTATCTAAATCGCTGCTTTTCATATTTTGAGTTCTGCTTAAAACTATTTTTTTTGTATTTAAAATTTGATCTTCATAGAAATCCTTAAAATTTTTAAAATACACATCGAATTTTTCAGGATCTATAACAGTAATTATATTATCTATTTCCACCTTATCTCTTAGCTTTGATTCTTTAAAAATTTTAATTATATCTGTTAGTTTTGCCACTCCAGATGGCTCTATAATTATTCTTGAAGGATTATATTTATTAACTACTTCTATAATAGCTTCCTTAAAGTCTCCAGTAACTTCACAGCAAATACATCCTGAATTTATCTCCTTAACTTTTATGTTAGAATCTCTTAAAATCAATGCATCTATACTTACTTCTCCAAATTCATTTTCTATAATAGCAATATTTTCATTATAAGCACCCTCATTAATAAGTTTTTTAATAAGAAATGTTTTTCCCGCTCCTAAAAATCCTGAAAAAATATCTATTTTAGTTTTCATCTTTCACCTCTATATAAATCTTATTATGTTCTACACATTTTATGATTTATAAAATAGATTTATTCCAAAAAAATAATGAGGAAATATAGTATTAAATATTATTTGTAAATATATTTTTTACTTTTTATATTAATTTAAAATATTATATTAACCTTAACAGGAAAATATTGTATAATTTACTTAATATCTAATTTAATGGGGGTAGTATATGAATAGAGCTGAATTAAAATTCCAAGCAAAAGAACAATTAAGAGGTAATTGGGGAGTAGCAATTATTACTGTACTTGTAGGAAATTTATTTATAAATACTACTAGCATAACAAGTGGGCTAGAGTATATAGTAGAAATATCAGATAACTTAACTTTAACATTAGATTTAATTTCAATAATTTTTGGTGGTGTAATATCTATTGGCCTAAGTAAATTCCTTTTAAACTTTACAACTAATAGAGATGAAGCTAAATTTACAGATTTATTTTCTCAATTCAATATATTTTTTAAAGCACTTGGACTAAATTTATTAATGGGATTTGCTATACTTTTTGCTTCATTTTTACTTATTGTTCCTGGAATTATAGTGGCTTTAATGTATTCACAAGCTTGTTATATTTTAGCTGAAGATCCTGATAAGGGAATAATAGAATGTTTAAGAGAAAGTTCAAAGCTTATATACGGATATAAATGGGAATTCTTTGTGTTAGAGCTTTCCTTTATTGGTTGGTGGTTACTAGCTGTAATAACATTAGGTATAGGTAGCTTATGGGTTGAGCCTTATCAAAAAATCACTGAAACAAATTTTTATTTAAAGTTAAAATACGATATGTAAAAAGGTAACTGGATAAAACATCCAGTTACCTTTTTATTTAAAAATTTAAAATGTTAATTGACCACTATTTTCCCCATTGATTGTTGGTAGCAGTTTTTTCAGCACCGTGCTTACAACCACAACCAGAGTCATATTTTTTCTCTTCAGTTTTCTTATTTTTATTTTCACATCCACATTTACTCATTTCAAACACCTCCTACAACTTACACTATTATTATTTGTTTTTATAAAGTTTTAATGTTATAAAAAATGTTGAATATATGGATTAATAGTTAATGAAATCTTTTAATTTCCAAACTAATTTCTAAATATTATATAAATAAAATAGCTTAGATATATTAGAACTAAGGTTAAACCTTTCATTCTACCTATAAATAATTTTTCAGTTTTTCCTTTAAACATAAAAATACCAAGTAATATAGATATTGCAATTAAGAAAACTATATCTACAAATAGAGCTTTTGAAATTATAATAGGTGAAATACTTGAAGAAACTCCCAATATTAATAATATATTAAATATATTTGATCCAAGAACATTACCTATTGCTATATCATTTTCTCCCTTTGTTGCAGCTATCATAGAAGTAACTAATTCAGGAAGAGATGTTCCTATAGAAACTATAGTTAATCCTACTAATTTATCACTTAATCCAAAGGAATATGCTATATTAGAAGCTGAATCTACTACTAAATTCCCCCCTAAAATTATTCCTATAATTCCAAATAAAATTTTTAAAATAGAAGGAATAAATTTTATCTTCTCATTATTTTCCTTATCTTCACTTTCATCTTTAGATACTTTAATTAAGTAAATAGTAAATGCTATACAACCTATAAGCAATATTATCCCAGATATTGTGCTTAAACCCGGCTCTTTATTAAATAATGTTCTTCCAAAGGTTAAAATTAATAGGGAAATAGTTACTAATATATTTACTATGTAATCTTTAAAAACAGTTTTTTTACTAATTACTATTGGCATAATAATTGATGTTAATCCAAGTACCATTAATGTATTAAATATATTCGAACCTAGTACATTACCAATAGTTATTCCATTACTGCCTTGAAAGGATGAAATTAAACTTACTGCAAGCTCTGGTGCACTAGTTCCCAGAGAAACAATGGTTAATCCAACTATTATAGATGGGATTCCAAACTCTTTTGCAATATCAGAAGCACCATCAACAAATATGTCTGCTCCCTTTATAAGTAAAATAAAGCCTATTATTAATATTATGTAATTCATTTTTTCTCCTTCATCTTTAAATAAATAAAATAAGTAAATTAAATAGTGTATTTTTATATAATATTAAAGAAGAGGCTGTCTAAGCAGCCTCTTCTTTAATATTATGTTCTTATTTAATTTTTTTATTTATTTAATAAGTAGAATTTGATTCTGTTCCTTCACAAATTGCTATTGATGCAGAAGCTCCTATTCTTGTTGCTCCATTTTCAATCATAGCCATTGCATCTTCTAAACTTCTAACTCCACCTGAAGCCTTAACACCAAGTTCTTTACCTACTGTTTCTCTCATTAATTTAATATCACTTGCAGTAGCTCCACCTGTACTAAAACCTGTTGATGTCTTAACGAAATCTGATCCTGCTTCTTTAGATAATTTACAAGCTGTTACTTTTTCTTCATCAGTTAGAAGACAAGTTTCTATGATAACCTTTGTTAAAGCTTTTCCTTTTGCAGCATTAACAACAGCTTCTATATCCTTCTTAACATACTCTAAATTTCCATCTTTAAGCTTTCCAACATTGATAACCATATCAACTTCTGTTGCACCTTTTTTAATAACATCTTCTGTTTCAAAAGCCTTAACTTCAGTTGTAGTTGCCCCTAAAGGAAATCCTATTACAGTACAAACCTTTACATCACTACCCTTTAATAATTCAGCTGCTTTCTCCACCATTGATGGATTAACGCATACTGACGCAAAATTATATTCCAAAGCTTCTTTACATAAAGTTTCAATTTCTTTTTCAGTAGCTTCAGGTTTTAAGATAGTGTGATCAATCATTCTTGCTAAATCTTTCTTGTTCATAAAAGATATCCTCCTCTATAGATAATTGTGTACCAAACAATCTCATTATATAGTAAAATTGACAATAATTAAAGCAATTTTAAAATAAAGTTAATTGTTCTATAGTATTTTCCTTAAATGATGACACTGTTACTCCTATTAACCTTATATATTCATTTATTTCTTCATTATTTAGTATTTCCTCACAAACCTTATATATCTCTTCAAAATTATTAGTATAAAAATTCAAAGTTTTACTTCTTGTATGACTTTGAAAATCTTCTGTTTTATATTTTACGGTTATAGTTTTACCTTCAAGATTTTGTCTTATTAATTGATTGCTTATTTCCTTTGAAAAATCATATAGATATTCTAATAAATCTTCTTTTTCCTTTGTATCTATTTTTAGTGTTCTTTCTCTACCGTAGGATTTTCTATCTCTTTGTGCCTCTACTTCCCTATTATCTATCCCTCTTATCCTCTCATAAATTTCTAAACCATACTTACCTAAGTATTCAATATAGAATTCCTTTGGCATATCGTAAAGATCTTTAACGGTGAAAATCCCCATATTATTTAACTTTTCAACTGATTTTTTACCTAACCCATAAATTTTTGAAACTGGAAAAGGCAAAAGAATATTTGGAACCATATCCTTTGTTATTACCTTAATACCATTAGGTTTATTCCAATCAGAAGCTAATTTTGCTAAAAATTTATTATAAGAAATTCCTATTGAAATAGTAAGTCCAACTTCTCTTAAAACTCTACTTTTTATATAGTTAGCTGCTTCAATACCTGATTTAAACCTATTATTACTAATATCTAAATATGCTTCATCAATAGACAGTGGCTCTATAATATCAGTTACATCTTTTAATATATTAAACACTTGTTTAGAAACTTCCTTATATCTATACATCCTGGTTTTTAAATATACTCCATGTGGGCATAATTTTCTTGCAATAAAAATAGGCATTGCAGAATGTATCCCATATTTTCTCGCCTCATATGAACATGTTGATACAACGCCTCTTTCGCTTACTCCACCAACTATTACTGGCTTTCCTTTAAGACTTTTATTATCAAGTTGTTCTACTGATGCAAAGAAAGCATCCATATCTACATGTAATATCAACCTATTCATTATAACTCCCTTAGGCTAATGCTGCTTCAAACATTCCTTTATTTTTAGATTTTATTAAACAATATACTCCTTGCGCTAACAATTCGTCTATATAATTTCTTTCCTCATTAATTGTAGTAAAAGATATTATTGTAATAGCTATAATGGTCCTAAAGCCTTTGTCCATATAGTATTCATATTCACTTTCTTCCTCACATAGGGTATTAATTACTCCATCAATTAGATTGATAGTTTTTCTAACATCCCTATTAGATAATACTCCTAAAAGAGGCAAGAACTGCTGAGCTATTTTTATATCTTTCTTTTCTAGTTGTAATATAAATTCAATAGTTTTATACATATGCCCTGAAGAACCAGTTAGCATTATTGCATTTGTTAAGCTTTGTATTCCATTTTTAGATTTTATATTTAAGTTAGTCATATAATTATAAATAGTTTCTATAAATTCGTCTATTGTTTTAATATCAATATCATTTAAAGCCCATAATGCACATACTAAATAGTCATCTTCTCCAGTTATATTATAGTATTTCTCTTTTAATAAGATAAATACAGACTTCATTTTTTCTGCAACACTATGCTTATCTTTTTTTCTGCCATACTTTGCTAAAACAAAGGAAGTTAAAACTAAATAATCACATTCATTAAAACCTTGTTCCTTTAATATTTCTTCAACTTCATATATATCAGTAATTAACTCTTTTGCATCTCCATCTTCTAATGCTATTAATAAGGATAAAATATAAAGTATATCTCCTCTAAAGGATGATACCCTAGAAGATGATGCCTTTATATATTTTCTTATTTCTTTTACTTTATCAAAAGGTATTTCCTTTTCATAATGAGCAAAAATTAACGATGCAAAATGATTAATTAAATCTCCATCATTTCTTAAATTTATCTTAGCATTTCTGTAGTTGTTAATGGTATTATAAATTCTGTCTTCCAGAAGTTTCTCCATGTTAATACTCCCTCTCTTTACTTAAGCATTTTATTGCCCTAATATCATTATACTATAAATATTGTGTCATTTTCATAACAAAATAAAAACATTAAAAATATAAATAAATTAGCCAAGGTAAGAAGATCTTATCTTGGCAATAAAATTTATCCTTTGTATTTTTAGCTAACAACAGAATAATAAAGCAAGTGCAGCTAAACCAAATAAGCCGCCTCCAAAACCGCATCCACAACCACAGCCTCCACCGAAACCACAGCCGCCTCCGAATCCGCAATTTCCGCCGAAACCACAGCCTCCGCAGCCACCTCCAAACCCACAATTTCCTCCACAATTATTTATACATTGAGGTGTAAATACGCTACCATTTTTATCAAATATAATTATTATCTTCACTGTATTATCACAGTCAGTTATAAACATTTGAGGAAATTCACATAAAAATTGTGATACTGCTGGATTAAAAGATCTTACTATTATAGCATATTCTTGAATTCTATATCTATTTGGTACAACTTCCATATCCATATTACAGCTTTCCATAAAGCTTTCCATATCAAAGTCAAATTCCTCACTATCATAGTCATGACATGAAGATTTAGAGTCATTTTTACAACATGGATTATTTCTTATAACTTTAATAGGAGTTGAAATAGAAACTAAATCATTGCATGGTAATGCTGGTGCTTCTAAAACACCATCACAACCTGTAACTATTATATTAATCTTTATTCCATCGCCACATATGCATTTTGGTAAGCTTCTTCTTATTTGCCTTCCAATTCTGCCATCAGCACAAATAGTTAAGTTATATTCATTACATGCTGACATGTTGTTAATCTTCTTTAAACATATTTTCATTGGTATTTTCTCTCCTTTTATCTTATTGTGTAGATAATACATAATATGTTTATTAGCTTTATTGTTTCACTAAATAATTTTAAATTGAATAATATTAAATATTTTTGGCTAAAATATAAGAGGATACGATAAATAGTATCCTCTTAATATTATGAAAAGGAGCTGTGCGCACACAGCTCCTAATTATTTTTTATATATTTTTATAATTTTTTTATGTAATTTCTTTGTTTTCTTTATAAGCTTCTTACATAAAATCCATTATTATAAATATCCTTATCATACTTTATTTCAATTCCATCACAAATTTTTTCATCTTTCTTTGCAATTACAAAATTCACTTCATTTATTCTAAATTCTAAATCTTCTTCCGATACATAATCAGCATATAAATCATATGCTGGCTTTCCACACCCTACAGCAAGAACCTTTATTCTTATATTATTATTTGAACTATTTTTTAATACTTCTAATAAAGCTAATTTTGTTTCTTCGTTAAATATTATTTTCAAATTTATCTTCCTTTCCTAGCTAAAATAATATAACAAATTATATCATTAGAATATCTTCTTTCATATAATATAATACTTAGTATTTAATGGAGATGAGATTTTGAAAAGAGATTATATAGATTTTAAGGGAGGTTGTTCAATAATGCTACCTTATCCTGAAATTGATATTAAAGAAAAAAATTTATCTTATGCTAAATTAATAAAGAAATGTTATTGTGGTATATATTCAGAATTAACTTTAGTAAACCAATATAGCTATCAATGTTTTTTAATGGAGCCTCACTTAAAAGATATATTCAAACAAATTGAAATTGTTGAAAAAGAGCATTTAGATATACTTGGTGACATAATTATTGCTTTAGGAGATGAGCCTTCCTTTGTTTTTGAAAAGAAAAATAAAGATTTACATTGGAGCTCTAAATATGTAAGTACAGACACATCATTAAAGAATATACTCATAAATAATATAAATTCTGAAAAAGAATTAATTAAAGAATACAGAAAAATTACTAATATTATTGAAAACGAAAGCATACTTTCTATTCTTAATAGAATAATTTTAGATGAAGAACTTCATATTAAAATATTTAATACTATTTATAAAAATGAAATTAAATAATATTAATTAATATTTTTGTTTTACTAATTTACTAATTATGTTATAATGGGCTTGATATTATAATTGTTTTTTTAACAATATTTCTTAAAT
>NZ_JABUTB010000062.1 GCF_021443865.1 Clostridium sp. | reverse complement strand
TATTGACTATAGTCAATATAGTTTGTAATTAATTTATTATTTTAGTAGTAAGAGTTCCAGCTCTCTGAGCAGGAACTCTTATAAATTATATCCTATTTTAATTAATTTAAACTATTTATTAGAATTAATTATATTTAAATTCTTTTTGAAATAATCATAACCTGATATTAATGTCATTATTACAGCTAAAAGTAATAATACTCTTGGCCCATAAGTAATTAGTTCCTTAATTATTGTACTGCTTTCCACTAAAGAGATTAAATATTTTGATGATCCTATATTAACTTGCAATAATAATACTATTATTGCAGCAATTTGCGTTACTGTCTTAACTTTTCCCCACATACTTGCAGCTATAACTTTTCCTTCTGATGCAGCTATGGTTCTAAGACCAGATACTGCAAACTCTCTAGCTATAATTACTACAGTTGCCCATGCTGGTACAACTTGAAGCTCTACTAATGATATTAGTGCAGCTGTAACTAAAAGTTTATCTGCAAGAGGATCCATAAACTTTCCAAAGTTTGTTACTTGATTTCTACTTCTAGCAATATAACCATCTAATTGGTCAGTTAATGAAGCAATTATAAATATAAAAGTTGCTATAAAAGTTCCATAGGGGATATTTTTAACTGCAATAAAAATTAAAAATAAAGGAACTAAAAATATTCTTAACATAGTTAGCTTATTTGCTAAATTCATCATATATCTCTCCCACTAAATCATACTCTAAAGCTTCTGTAATTATTACTTTTACCATATCGCCTTTTTGTAATTTATCTTTACTTTTTATTAATATTGTTCCATCAATTTCAGGTGCCATTTCTGAGCTTCTTCCAATGAAAAAATTACCTTTTTCTCTTTCTATTATAGTATCATAAACTTTTGATATTTTCAATTTGTTTAGATTCTCTACTACTTTTTTCTGAACTCTCATAAGCTGGTCTTGTCTACGCTCTTTTATATCTTCATCAATTTGATCTAACATATTTGCAGCAGGAGTACCTTCTTCTTTAGAGTACTTAAATACCCCAACATTTTCTAACTTATATTCTTGTAAAAATTCACATAACTCATTAAAGTCTTCTTCAGTTTCACCTGGAAACCCAACTATTAAAGAAGTTCTTAATGCTATTCCTGGCACTTCTCTTCTTAATTTTTCTATTTTAGCAATTATAGTTTCCTTATTTGTTCTCCTTGCCATCTTCTTTAAAATATTATTACTAATATGTTGAATTGGTAAATCTAAGTATTTAACAACCTTTTTATTATTAGCCATTTCTTTTATTAGCTCATCAGTAATTTCTTCTGGATAGCAGTAAAGAAGTCTAATCCACTCTACTCCATTAACCTCTGATATACTACTTATTAATTCATGTAGCTTATTTTCTTTATATAAATCTACTCCATAATAAGTTAAATCTTGAGCTATTAAAATAATTTCCTTAACACCATTTTGAGCAAGGGTATTTACTTCTTCTAATATAGCCTCTTTTGATCTACTTCTAAATTTACCTCTTATTTTAGGAATTATACAATAAGTACAATAATTATCACAGCCTTCTGCTATTCTAACATAAGCTGTATGTTTATCAGTTGTAAGCAATCTTATTCCATCATTAATATTCTCATCACTATAATTTGCAGCAAATATTTTTCTTTCACCCTTAATAAAATCTAGGATTAACTTATGGATTTTCATATAATCATTAACTCCCATAAGTATATCTATTTCAGGCATTAATTCTAATAATTCCTCCCCATATCTTTGGGTTAAACATCCTGTTGCAATTAACATTTTACATTTATATTTATGCTTATATTCAGCCATTTCAAGTATAGTATCAATTGACTCTTGTTTTGCGCTTTCTATAAAACCACATGTATTTACAATTATTATTTCAGCCTCTTTAGGGTCATTTGTTATTTCATAAAATTTATTTATGGTTCCCAAAATAAGTTCAGAATCTACTCTATTCTTATCGCAACCTAAACTTACCATACCAACTTTATATTTTTCCAAAGTCTTTCCTCCTAAGTTTTAAAGTATACTCATTTTTCCTAAATATTATTTTAATGTACATAAATAATATTTACAAGTTTTTTTACTCTTCAAGATTTAATTCTTCTTTACTTACTAATATTTGTCTAGGTCTACTTCCATCTTTTTCTGATATTATTCCTCTTTCTTCAAGTTCATCCATTATTCTAGAAGCTCTATTGAATCCAATCCTAAGCTTTCTTTGAAGAAACGAAGTTGATGCTTGATTATATTCTATAACTATTTTAATTGCTTCATTTAAAAGTTCATCACCATCACTATCTTCTGAAACCTTTCCTCCATCTTTACTTTCACTTTCAATATGTTCTATAATTGATTCTTCGTATTTAATTTCTTCTTCTTCATTCTTAATGAAATTAACTACCTTTTCTACTTCCTCTTCAGATATAAAGGCACCCTGAACTCTTATAGGTTTATTTTCTCCTATTGGATAATAAAGCATATCTCCTTTTCCAAGTAACTTTTCAGCCCCTGTTTGATCTAGTATTGTCCTTGAATCTATGCCTGATGAAACAGCAAATGAAATTCTTGATGGAATATTTGCTTTTATTACTCCTGTAATAACATCTACAGATGGTCTTTGAGTTGCTATTATTAAATGCATACCTGCTGCTCTTGCCATTTGTGCTAACCTACATATATAATCTTCAACATCATTTGGGCATGCCATCATTAAATCTGCAAGCTCATCTACAATTATTACTGTATATGGTAATTTCTCTTCTATTAATCCTTTATCAAATAATGAATTATAGCTTTCTATATTTCTTACAGATGCTTCTGCAAAAAGCTTATATCTCTTATTCATTTCATTAACCGCCCAATTTAAAGCAGCTGCTGCCTTCTTAGGATCTGTTACAACTGGTATTAAAAGGTGTGGAATTCCATTATAAACACTAAGTTCTACAACCTTAGGATCCACCATTAATAATTTTACTTCTTTTGGGCTATATTTATATAACAAGCTTACTATTAAGGTATTTATACATACGGATTTACCAGAACCAGTAGCCCCTGCAATTAAGGTATGTGGCATAGTGGCTAAATCTCCAACAACACATTTACCTGATATATCTTTTCCTAAGGCAAAAGCTAACTTCTTTTTACTTGCTTTAAACTCCTCCGAATCTAATACTTCTCTTAAGAAAACTGCTGTTTGCTTATTATTTGGAACCTCAATCCCTATAGCTGCTTTACCTGGAATAGGAGCCTCCATTCTTACCCCACTTGCAGCTAATCCTAAAGCAATATCATCTTGCAAATTAACAATTTTAGAAACTTTAACACCAGGACTTGGCTGTATTTCAAATCTTGTAACAGATGGTCCCTTAGTTACTTGAACAACATTAGCCTCTACTCCAAAATCATTTAATATTTCTTTTAATTTCCCTGCATTTTCTATTAACTCTTTTTTATCTTCACTTTTCAATTTTGTCTTACTATTAATGTTTAATAAGTCTATTGAAGGATGAATATAAATTTTCTCTTCTTTTTTTTCTGTAGTTAAGCTTTCTTCTATTTCTTTACTTACTACATCCTTTACTGAGTTATCTAATTTTTCTTTTTTCTTATTTTTCTCTTCATGTACAGTTTCTCTGTTATTTTCATGTTTTTCTTCATTAAATACTTCTATATTAAAAGGATTATCTTCTTTCAAATTGTTTCCTTTAATGTTGTCATCAGTAGAAGCTTCCAGCATACTATCTTCTAAAGAAGAATTTTTCATAAAATCTAATATTTTTATTTTGTTATTTATTCCCTTTATAAATTCTTCTCTTTCTTTTTCATCTTCTTTAGGTACAACTTCGATTAATGGTACCTTTTCTTTAGTATTATTGTCTTTTGGTTTATTCACTTTATTATTTTCTTCTTTACTAAATTTACTCTTAAATATTAAAGCTACATCGTATAATGTAACATCAGACATAAGTATAATTCCAATTGCTATAATTGCTAAATATAAAATATAAGATCCTATAAATCCAATTAACATTCCTAAAGGATAAGTTATTGTATGCCCTAAGAGTCCTCCATGAATACTTTGTGTTTCTAATATTAATTTCCATGTTTCATAAAAGCCTTTTTTTTCTTCTAATATATTTATACTAGCTGTAGCACAACCTAAGGTAATTGATATTATAATTAATGTAAGTCCAAAAACTCTCCTTGTTATTTTAATATTTCCATTTGAAACTATAGTACAATAACCAAAATATATTAAATACATTGGAAGAATAAAAGCACTAACACCTATCATCTTATAAATTACTTCTCTAGATAATGTTGATAAAGCTCCTGCCCAAGTTGTATATATGGCTATGGATAACAAAATACCTAAAGCTATATATATTACACCTTTAATATCTCCATTTTCTTTTGTATTATTTTTTTTATTTGTGCCCTTTTTACTGCTACTCTTTTTCACCTTACTTCTCGACACAGAATCACCTCGCATTATCCCACTTTTTGTAAGTCAATTCTTTACATAATATTATTATAAACATTAATAAAAAAAAAGCAATTTAAATAAAATTTCTGTCATTTAAACTGCTTAAGATATTTATAATTATACTTTTATAATTCCTAACTATTTTCTTTTTCCTTTATTAAATCTTTTAATTTACATAAGGCATCTTTTATTCCACCTTCTTCATCTATAAGACCACATTCTACAGCTTGCTTTCCTATTAATATAGTACCCATATCATTAAGTAACTCATCAGATTTTAACATCATCTCTTTTAAATCTTCTTTATTTATTTTGGAAGTTCTAACTATAAAATTATCAATTCTTTCTTGCATTTTTTGAAAATAATTGAAGGTTTGAGCAACTCCTATTACAAATCCATTCATTCTAATGGGATGAACTATCATTGTAGCAGATGGTGTAATAAAAGAATAGCTAGAGGATGTTGCAAGTGGCACTCCTATTGAGTGTCCTCCACCAATAACAATAGAAACTGTAGGCTTAGACAAAGAATTTATCATTTCTGAAATTGCAAGGCCTGCTTCAACATCTCCACCTACTGTATTTAAAATTATTAAAACTCCTTTTACCTTATCATTTCTTTCCATTGCTATTAATTGTGGTATTACATGCTCATATTTAGTTGATTTAGTTTGAGCTGGTAAAACTTGATGCCCCTCTATTTGTCCTATGATTGGCAAAATTTGAATACTTTCATCTTGAGCTGTTCCATTAGAAGTACCAAATTCTACAATTTCTTCTCTTTTTTCCTTTGCTTCATTAAGCTTTTCCTCTTCTTTTTCTATATTATTAAGTTCTTTATATTCATACATAATAAAATCCTCCTATACATTAATATTTTGTACAAGAGGATTTTATTTTATTCACTTAGATTAAAGGCTTTGTGAAGTAAATTTAATGCCCTATCCACATAATCTGATTTAATTAAACACCATATTGTCATATTAGAATCTGCTGTTTGAAGAATTTCTATAGAATTTTGTGCTAAGGTATTCATTATCTTAGCCATTATTCCAGGAACTCCCCTCATGCCAGTTCCAACCATTGCAATAGTGCTACAGTTATCAGTAAAACTACATAATATATTTGCTTTATTTAAGACCTGCTGAAGTTTTTCTTTTCTATTGGAATCAATAGTGAAGATTTGTTCAGTAGGAAATATATTTATTAAGTCTAAACTTATTTTTTCCTTTGCTAATATATCTAATAAATATCTATACTTTTCATTATTTCTATTATCCTTTAGCCTAACTGTAACTTGCGTTCTATTATTTAAATGAGTTATACCTGAAATTATTCTATTGTTATTATTTCCATTGCTATTAATTAAAGTCCCATTACAGTTATTCAAAGTATTTTTTATTAATATAGGTATATTAGCTTTTCTAGCACAATCAACAGCTCTAGGATGTATAACCTTTGCTCCTTGATCTGCTAGTTGAAAAATTTCATTGTAGCTTATAGAAGATATTAAAGTTGCATCTTTTACTATCCTTGGATCAGCAGTCATAATACCATCTACATCTGTATATATTTCTATTTTTTCTGCTTTTAAAGCTTCTCCTAATATACACGCAGATGTATCACTACCTCCTCTACCTAAAGTGGTAAAATGCCCCTCTTCTGTTATTCCTTGAAATCCAGTTACTACTGGAACTTTACCTGATTCTATTATTTTTAAAATATATTTTACATCTGTACAAATTAATTCTGCTTCTGAAAATTTTTCATTAGTTATGATACCTGCCTGCCCACCAGTAAGTGGAATTGCATCTATGCCAGCATTTGTTAATGTATTACACATTATAACTGAACTTATTAATTCTCCACAGCACATAAGCATATCAATAGCTTGTAGGTTATTTCTTTTAAAATCATTATCTACTAAAGATAGCAAAGTATCTGTTGCATAAGGTTCTCCCTTTCTTCCCATAGCTGATACTACAACTACAGGGGAAAAGCCTTTTTCTATTGCATCATTTACTTTTAAAGCTACTTTACTTCTTCTCTCTTCTGTAGAAACCGAGGTTCCTCCAAACTTTTGTATAATTATTCTCAAGCAATAACCTCCCTAAGTTTATGCTCTTGCTCTTTTAATTTTGTTCTTATCAGCTGAAACTACAATTACGTTAGTGCCAATCTTTGTAA
Organism: Clostridium sp.; assembly: GCF_021443865.1. Lineage (GTDB taxonomy): Bacteria > Bacillota > Clostridia > Clostridiales > Clostridiaceae > Clostridium. Next base: position 5,398 of record NZ_JABUTB010000062.1, on the reverse strand, counting down.
TATAGTTCCATGGAATTTCAACATATTCCCTGCTACCAAAAAATCCAAATTTACTTCCAGCAACAGCAGCCACTATAAATTGTAAATTCCCATTTTCATCAATAATAAAATCTAATGCTTGTTGAGTATCATATTTTTCTGCTTCTTCTGTATTAAATATTTCATATCTTTCTAAGTCACTTAAAAGCCTATATCTTGATTCTCTTTTAATTTCTTCTTCATAAAAACCATCTTTTTTTCTATCATCTTTAAACATAAGACCACCTCCATACCATCTTATGTAAATCTTATGATAGAAATTTATTAATTATTACATATAATTAAAGTCTTACAGCTGATTCATTTATAGAATTATCATAGGCTTTTATATTAGGCTCTAAAATTTCATTTAATTTTTCATATTCTATATCTTGACCTACATAAGCTGAACTTATTATGCCTGGTTTAAAGCATGTATCTAATACATAATTTATGTCATCATTATTTATATTGTTAATTCTTTTTATTACTTCTTCTTGAGTTCTAATTTTATTCTGTAATAACATATTTTTAGCATTAGAAAACATTCTTGATGAGGTGCTTTCAAGACCTAATATATAGTTTGCTTTGATTTTTTCTTTATTGATTTCTATTAAATCATTAGAAATACCTTCATTAGCAAATTTTTTAAGTTCCTTATTTATAACATCTAAAGCCTTTTCTGCTGATTGTTTACTTACTCCAGTATAAATGTTATTTATTCCAACTCCTAAATATGGATGACCATATGAATATATAGTATAGCAAAGACCTAATTCTTCTCTTACTTTTTGAAATAAAATTGATGATGCGCCTCCACCAAAAACATTATTAAGCAATACTAAAGAATATGCTTTTTCATGTGCATAAGGTAATCCCTTTAAAGATAAGTTAATATGAAGTTGCTCAATTTGTTTATTAGTATATTTACTATCATTTAATAAGATAGGAGCTTCATAAGTTGGAATATAATCCTTATCTCCATCCCACTCTCCAAAGTTATCTTCTAATATTTTTATTAATTCATTTGCATCGAATTTACCGCATACAGAAATTACTGAATTATATGGTGTATAATGAGATTTTATAAAATTCTTTATTTTTTTACTATTAAAAGACTTTATATTTTCTATAGTTCCTAATATAGGATATGATAAGGAATTACTTCCAAATATAGCTTCAGCTTGATTATTATCTAATACATCTTCTGGGGAGTCCTCGCTCATATTAATTTCTTCTATAACAACTCCTTGTTCCTTTGCTATTTCTTCATCATCAAACTTAGAATTTATAATCATATCAGCTAGGATTTCTACAGATAAATTTAAGTGGGTATTTAAAGCTTTTATATAGTAGCAGGTAGCTTCCTTACTTGTATATGCATTAATTTGACCACCTACGTTTTCTATTTCTTGAACTATTTGCTTTGAAGTTCTTTTTTCTGTTCCTTTAAAAAACATATGCTCTATAAAATGAGAAATTCCATTAACTGATAAGTCTTCATTTCTAGAACCATTTTGTACCATAACACCAACGCTAATTGAATTAACATGATCTATGTATTCAGTAACAACCCTCAGGCCATTTTTTAATTTATAAATATTATACATATTATCTCCTTCTATTCTTTAATCTATTATATTAGTATTATTCTTATATAATAGATAGTTATGTAGTTATATTTAAAATTTTATCATATAAAGAAAAAAAGGCAATAAATTGCCCTTTACTAACATTTATTATTCTGTTTTTTCTTCTTCTGAACTATCTACTAAAGCATCTTTTCTTGAAAGATTAATTCTTCCTTGATTATCTATTTCAGTTACCTTAACTAATATTTCGTCACCAACTGAAACAACATCTTCTACTTTATTAACTCTTGCTTTATCTAGCTTAGATATATGACATAATCCTTCTTTATTTGGAAGAATTTCTACAAATGCTCCAAAGGCAGCTATTTTAGTAACCTTTCCTAAATAAACTTCTCCAGTTTTAACTTCTTTAGTTAATCCTTCAATAATTGCTATTGCTTTTTTAACTCCTTCATGTTCTGGTGAAGATACGAATACTGTTCCGTCTTCTTTAATGTCTATCTTAACTCCAGTTTCTTCTATTATCTTATTGATTACTTTACCACCAGCACCAATTATATCTCTTATCTTTTCTGTATCTACAGTAATTATTGATGTCTTAGGTGCATATTCAGAAACTTCTTTTCTTGGCTCTGGAATACAAGCATTAATTTTTTCTAATATTTCTAATCTAGCTTTTCTTGCTCCAGTTATAGCATCTTCTATAACTTTAAAGCTTAATCCTTTTATTTTAGTATCAACTTGTATTGATGTAATACCTTCTACAGTACCAGCAACTTTAAAGTCCATATCTGCAAAGAAATCTTCAATACCTTGGATATCTGTTAATACTTCTTCTCTTGATAAATCTTCTGAAGTTATAAGTCCCATTGCTATTCCTGCTGCAGGTCTCTTTAAAGGTACCCCTGCATCTAATAATGCTAAAGTACTTCCACATACAGATGCTTGAGATGTTGAACCATTAGAGCTTAATACTTCTGAAACTAATCTTATTGTGTATGGGAATTCATCTTCTGAAGGTATTAGTGGTTCTAAAGCTCTTTCTGCTAAAGCACCATGACCTATTTCTCTTCTTCCTGGACCTCTTAAAGGTTTAACTTCACCAACTGAGTAACCTGGGAAATTATAGTGATGCATATATCTCTTAGATTCTGCTTCTCCAATACCATCTATGATTTGAATATCACCAACAGCACCTAAAGTAGCTACAGTCATAACTTGAGTTAATCCTCTAGTAAATAATCCTGTTCCATGAGTTCTTGGTAAAATTCCAACTTCACATGATATAGGTCTAACTTGATCAAATGCTCTTTCATCTGGTCTTCTATGATGATTTAATAACATATCTCTTACAACTTCTTTTTGTAATCCATATATTATTTCTTTAATATCACCTAGATTATCTGGATACTTTTCCTCAAATTCTGCATAAACTTTTTCATTTACTGTATCCATAGCAGCATTTCTTTCATCTTTATCAGAAATCCACATAGCTTCTTTTATCATATGACTAGCGAATTCTTTAATTTCTTCTTCTAACTCTTTACTAGGCTTATACAATTCTGGTGTTATTTTTTCTTTACCAAACTTAGCCATTGCTTCTTCTTGGAATTTGATTATATCTTGACAGCTATCAAATCCAAACTTAATAGCATTAAGCATTATATCTTCTGGTATTTCATTACCACCAGCTTCAATCATCATAACTCTTTCGCTTGTAGCACAAACAGTTAATTGAAGAATACTTTCTTCTCTTTCTTTAGATGTTGGATTTAAAATGAATTTTCCATCGATTAGACCTACCTGTACTGCTGCAACAGGTGTTGTAAAAGGTATGCTTGATAAACATAAAGATAATGACGCTGCATTAATTGCTAGAATTTCTGGTAAATTATCCTTTTCAACTGATACTACTGTACAAACTACTTGCACATCATTTCTATATCCTTTTGGGAATAAAGGTCTTAAAGGTCTATCTACTGCTCTCCCAAATAATATAGCATTTTCTGAAGGTCTTCCTTCTCTTTTTATAAATCCACCTGGGATTTTACCAACAGAATATAATCTTTCCTCATATTCTACACTTAATGGGAAAAAGTCTATTCCATCTCTTGGTTTTTCTGAAGCATTCACGTTAGTTAAAATAACTGTGTCTCCATAGCTAATAAAAGCTGCGATATTTGATAACATTCCAATTTTACCAAATTCTAATTTAAGCTCTCTACCAGCTATATTTGTTTTCATTACATTGTTCATTTTGTAACCTCCCTTCAAGGTTCATCACTTATCATTTAAAAATGTTAAAATAATAGAGCGGCTTAAAAACCGCTCTAAAGACTATCTTCTTAAGCCTAATTTTTTGATTATAGCTCTGTATCTTTCGATATCTTGATCAGCTAAGTAGTTAAGAAGACCTCTTCTTCTACCAACCATCATTAAAAGACCTCTTCTTGAGTGGTGGTCTTTCTTATGAGTCTTTAAATGTCCAGTTAAAGAATTAATTCTTTCTGTTAATAAAGCTATTTGCACTTCTGGTGATCCAGTATCTCCTTCGTGTCTTCCATGTTCCTTAATAATTTCTTGCTTCTTTATTGCGTCCATTAATCGCACCTCCGTATAATTATCCCCTAAATCCATGAAAAGAGATAGCACCCTCAAATCTTAGGTTTAGGTTCTTCCTTGATATTATAACAAATCATATTATTATTGTAAATTACAAATTTATAATAATTAAATTATTATATCTTTAGACTTTGCAAAATCTTCATCTTTTTTTATTTGTGCAACAAGTTCATCTAATGAATCGAACTTTATTTCGCCTCTAATCCTTTCAATAAAATATACTTTAAGTTCTTCGCCATATATCATTTTATCAAAATTTAATATAAAGGTTTCTATAGTTAATTCTTTCCCATTTACTGTGGGATTATTCCCTACAGAAGTAATACCTTTAAAGACTTTGCCATTATATCTAACATTAGTATAGTATACTCCTTTTCCTGGAATAACCATTTTATCGTTAAATTCTAAGTTTGCTGTAGGAACTCCTATGGTTCTTCCAAGTTGTTTTCCATGGACAACTTTACCTTTAATTAAATATGGTTTTGATAGCATATTAGTAGCTTCTTTTACGTCCCCTTCTAATATACACTCTCTTATTCTAGTACTGCTTATTGCATTGCCCTTATATGTATATGGCTCCATAATAAATAGTTCGTATCCATACTTATTTTGAAGATTTTTCAATAAATTTACATCTCCAAGATTTTTATGTCCAAATCTAAAATTAAATCCTACAACTATTCCTTTTACATTATAATCTTCACAAAGGAGTTTAATAAAATCTTCAGCTTCCATAGACATAAACTCTTTTGTAAAGCTTCTTAGTATTACTATGTCAACATTTTCTTCTTCTAAATATTCAAGTTTTGTATCTAAATCCATAATTATCTTAGGTACACTGTCAGGCTTAATTATTGTTTTAGGATGATTTTTATAAGTGAAAACCATACTCTTTCCATTCTTTTCCCTTGCTAATTCAACTGTTTTTCTTACAAGGGATAAGTGTCCATAATGAAGGCCATCAAAGCTACCTAATGCAACATAGTTGTCACTTTTCTTATTATCCATAATAATATCATCTATTACTATCATATCCAGCTCCCCTAATTAATTAACAATTTTTCTATGTTTCTATTCAAATTTTAAACCATAGCTTGCTTATGTATTATCCTTTTTCATCTTATTTTTAACCTCCCTGTAATTTATTTTTTAATACAATTTAATTA
>NZ_JABUTB010000061.1 GCF_021443865.1 Clostridium sp. | reverse complement strand
TTTCAAAATCATATTCACCATTTTCATCCTTTGGTGTATGCTCTCTATCTACAAAATAATCATCTAGAGATATAGGGACTGGTATATATCCATTTACTCTTAATTGTATAGATAATCTATTGGCAAAGGTAGTCTTTCCTGAGGAACTTGGTCCAGCAATTAATACCACCTTAGTTTCTTTTCGCTCATTTATCATATCTGCAATTTGAGCTATTTTCTTTTCATGAAGTGCTTCAGATACCATGATTAAATCTCTAAGTTCATGCTCTTCTACTTTATCATTTAAAGAACCAACTTCACCTACACCAATTATATTTAACCACTTTTCACTTTCCATAAAAATTTGAGATAGCTTTCTATTTTCTTTAAAAGCTGGAACAACATTTAAATCTTCTTTCTTTGGAGACAATAATATAAATCCTGGATCATAATACATTAAATCAAAACCCTTTATTACTCCTGTGGAAAATGCCATTTGACCATAGAAATAATCATATCTGCCATCTAATTCATATAAACTTACATTTTCAAAAGATACATGATTAAGCAAAGATACCTTATCTTCCATTCCATAGCCTTTAAATATCTCTATAGCTTCTTCTCTTTTCTTTTTTATTTTATTAATAGGAATATCTCTACTAATAAGCTCTAACATTCTTTCTTTAATTCTTTTTAAATCCTCTTCATTCAAAGCTTCTTCCTTATGAATTTCTCCAAATACTCCTTCTCCAATGCTATGTTCTATAGTTATAGCTGAATTAGGAAATAAATCTAAAGCTGCCTTAATAAATATAAAATTTAATGTTCTAGTATATATCTTATATCCTATTGAACTCTTTACATCTGAAAAATGTACAAGTTCCAAGATTCCATCCTCTTGTATAGGTTTAAAAAGTTCATAATATTCTCCATTTAATCTACATAAGGCAATATCATAAGGATTAATTTCTAATATGTCCTTTAAAAATTCTTTATAGGTAATTCCATTATCTATTTCATATTGCTTTGCCATATAGTTTATTTTAACTTTTCTCATGTTTACCTCCGTAATGTCCTTTTAAGATACTATTTTAAACTCTCTTATCTAATATTATATACGCATTAAGTAAAATTACTACATACTTATTCCTAGAAGTATAAAAATTATTATAAAACAAATAATACTTATGCGAGGTGTTAAAATGTTTATTGTATTATTAAGAACAGTATTTCTTTATGCCTTAGTTATTCTAGTTATAAGGCTAATGGGAAAAAGACAAATTGGAGAACTACAACCTTATGAATTTGTAATTACTATTATGATTTCAGATTTAGCAGCTCTTCCAATGCAAGATACTAGATTACCTTTAATTTTAGGGGTTATACCAATAGTAACTTTATTATTTATAAAGACATTGCTATCTATCCTACAACTGAAAAGTCAAAAAGCAAGAAAAATTCTTGAAGGTGAGCCTTGTATTTTAATTGCTAGAGGTAAGATACGATATGAAGCATTAAAAAAGCAACAAATTAATTTAGATGAGCTTATGGAAGAAATCCGCCTTGCAGGGTATTTTGATTTAAGTGAAATAGAATATGGAATATTAGAGAATAATGGAAAAATGTCTTTTCTTACATCTAATAATAGTTCCTCTTCTAGTAACTCAGGAAGTTCTGGCAGTTCTAATAGTTCAAGTAATCAAAAGCCAAGATTACCTATAATCTATGTACTAGATGGAGAATTAAATAGAAACGCCTTAACCTCTTCTCCTAAGGGTGATGAATGGATAATAAATGAACTAAAAAAACATAAGGTGAATTCAATAAAAGATGTATTAATAGCAATGACTGATACCAATGGTAGATTTATATATCAGCTTCATAAAGATAAGGGGGAAAGTTAATGAAGAATACTTATATATCTATTTTTCTTTTTATTATATTAGTTGCAGGCTTATTTTTCTTAAATAATAAATTTGTTGGTTTGTGCAATGAAGTTATTTTAAGATGTGATAGTATAGAAGAATCTTTAAATTCTTACGATGAAGATAGTGCTTATGATGATTCTGTAGCTTTAATTGACTTAATAATTGAGGAAGCTGATGTCCCTGCTATATATTTAAATCATGTTGATTATGATATGTTAAAAAATGATGCTTTAAGGTTATCTCTTTACATAAGGGGGGAAGATAGGGCTGAATCTTTAGCAACTCTGCATTCTCTCCGTTCAACGGCAGAACACTTACGAGATCTTCAAACTCCCAATATAAAAAACTTGCTATAAATGAAATAGATGGATAGCATTGCTTGTGACCTCAAAGGCTCCAAGTCACCGCACTACTATACATCTATTTCATTAGCTAACTTCTTTTACTTTCATCATTAAATATTCATTTATTCCTTCTCTATATAAGCTTGGTATTATCCCTACTTGAATGTACCCAAATTTTTCATATAATATTTTTGCATCTGTATTAAAATCTCCAACTACTAAAAATAGTTTACTATAATCTTTACAGCAAATATCCTCAAAAAATTTTAACAGTTTTTTACCTATTCCTTGATTACGACTTTCTTGTTTTACTGCAATAATATGTAGGTATGGAAATGAATGAAATACTCCATTTAGAATGATCCATATAAATCCCTTACAATCTTCATTCTCATCAATGGCAACATATATTTCTCCTTTATCAAAGCCTTCTTGTAACGCCTTTCTAGCTCTTCCCTTTTGTGAAAAATATCTTTTCCCTAATTCAGAATTTAATAATGCTTCTTCACAATCATTTATATATTCTATATTTCCCTTTATTATATTCATTTTCATATCCCCCCTATAATTCTATTAATTTATAAAATGTAATTTACTAAGTAAGTAACCCCATCACTTTTTAATAATGAAATTATTTAACTATCTTATATAAATTCCATCGTATACATTTAAATCATATACTTAATTTAAATATATTTCCAAAATAAGTACTTATACTATAATCTAAAAAACAATAATTATTAACATTTAAATTAAATAAGATCAAATATAAACTAATATCTGATCTTAATATTAAAATTATTTATAGCTTTAACCTATCTTCTTTTGTAAATTTATTGGCATATCCATATGAGTAGAATAATAGCTTTTATTTTGTTTCATTTTACTTACCTTCATATGCTATATTTTTATATATTTTATTTACTATATCAAAAATTTCTATAAAAGGTTTCCCATCTTTATACTCCCATTTCTCAATATATGTAGGTTTAACAGCAAATAATCTCTCATTTTCTAATGAAGAATAGGCTTCATATGAGCCTTTAAAACATTCTTCAAAAATCCTACAGAATTCCTCATTACTTGAAGGATGTCCTAATTCTAAGCATATTCCTTCAACTTGAACATTGTCTATACATAATGCAACATTAGGATTGTTTTTTATTTGCTCATATTTTCTTAATTTTTTATCTGTTTGAAAATAAAAAACTCCATTTATCAAAACAATGCTCATCATTCTGGATGACACTCTATTGTTCTGTAATGTAGATAGTACCATTTTTTTGCTACTACCAAAACCGTCATAAAACTCCTTGATTTTGCAGTTAATATTCCCCATATATTCTTCTATACTCCTTTATTATTAATAGTATACTAAGCATATTTTAGTTAAATGTAAGAATTATGAATAATTTAATACACTTAAGAATTCTTTTTAATGTAAATTTTCAAAGCTTTGATTACAAGTATTAAAACATATATACCTAACCCTAAAATAGCTAAAGTTAAAGCTATATTAAAAAAGCTAAATAAAATCATTTTTGATCCAAAATCCATAATTCTCCCCCCTTTATATTTTATAAATTTAATTATTTAAATAATATAATTGCTAACTTTCTATAAAGCTCCTTATATAAATTTTATAATCATGCTATTTTTTATTTTTAATATCCCTTATTTCCTCTAATTTACTTTCAAGTCTATTTAATCTAGTATACAATTCTTTAATATATAGTGCCTGTTTCTCTTCCTGTTCCTTCAACTTATTAGGTATATAATATGCGACATTAAATGTAATAACTATTAATAATAAAATTAATATTATTGTAAAAATACTTATATCCATTTCTTCTTCCTTTCAAAACTATATTAATAACAATATTAAAATTGAACTACTACATGATTATTTTATATAAACAAAATAACAATCCCCATCAATATAAATATAACACCTATAGCATTTCTAATTAATCTAAAAAAATCATCTAGTTCAGAAAACTTATGTTTTATTATATAGTTTTTATGCCAAGTAGTCTTTTGTAAAAATATAAGTATTAACCCTACAAATATAAGCAAAAATCCATATCCCATAAACTTAGCTACTTCCCCCATTCTTCATTTATATTTTCCTTATGCTCCCCCAAAGTAAAAGTACTATGGATAATATCTTTATTTATTTATGCTCATTATACATTGTAATATAACGATTATAACATATTTTTCCATATAATACTTATAATTTATACTTTTCTATTCATTATACTTGCATATTTCTTCTTATTTTTCGCATAATTCTAGTTAAGCTCTCATAATTTAATCAAATATCTTACATAATTATAAGTCTTTTTTTATATTTCAAAGAATTATTCATTAAATATGCATAATTTCTGCATAAATATTAAAAAAGCAGTTGCATATTTATACCTTCGAGCGTATAATTATTAACATAGTTAAAAAGTAGTTTGTAATGACTATTAAAAAGAGGGGGCTATTAAATATGAAAAAATATAATAAAGTTGTACTAGCTTATTCTGGAGGTCTTGATACTTCAATTATCATTTCTTGGCTTAAAGAAAACTATGGTTGTGAAGTAATAGCTGTGGTTGGAAATGTTGGACAAAAGGATGAGCTTGTAGGCTTAGAAGAGAAAGCAATTAAAACAGGAGCATCTAAATGCTACATTGAAGATTTAACTAAGGAATTTGTAGAGGATTATATCTTCCCTACTATTCAAGCTAATGCAATTTATGAAGGTAAATATCTACTTGGTACTTCCTTTGCAAGACCTATAATCGGAAAGAGACTTGTTGAAATAGCTTTAGCTGAAGGTGCTGATGCTATATGTCATGGTTGTACTGGAAAAGGTAATGATCAAGTTAGATTTGAATTAGCTGTTAAAGCTTTTGCACCTGATATGGATATTATAGCTCCTTGGAGAATTTGGGATATTAAATCTAGAGAAGAAGAAATCCAATATGCTTTAGATAGAGAAATACCTATATCTATAAGTTATGAAACAAATTATAGCAAGGATAAAAACCTATGGCACTTAAGTCATGAAGGTTTAGACTTAGAAGATCCTGCTAATGAACCAAATTATGAAAAAATATTAGAACTATCTAACACTTTAGAGAAAGCACCTGACACACCAACTTATATTACTTTAAAATTTGATAAAGGTATTCCAGTTGCTTTAAACGGTGAAGAATTAGATGGTCCTACATTAATAGAAAAACTTAATAAAATTGGTGGGGAAAATGCCATAGGAATAATGGATATGGTTGAAAATAGATTAGTTGGAATGAAATCAAGAGGTGTCTATGAAACACCAGGTGGAGCAATTCTTTACAAAGCTCATAAAGATTTAGAAGAACTTTGCTTAGATAAAGAAACTTCACATTATAAAGAAACTATAGCTTTAAAATTTGCTGATTTAGTATATAACGGTCAATGGTTTACGCCTCTTAGAGAAGCATTATCTGCTTTTGTAGATAAAACTCAAGAAACTGTAACTGGTGAAGTTAAACTAAAACTATATAAAGGTAATATTATTAATGCTGGTATGACATCTCCTTATTCATTATATAGTGAAGAATATGCTACTTTTGGAGAAGATGCTGTTTATAATCAAAAAGATTCTGCTGGATTTATAAATTTATTTGGACTACCTATTACAGTAAGATCAAAAATGATTGAATCTTTAAAGAAAGCTGGTAACTAATTATGAAGCTTTGGGGTGGACGTTTTGAGAAAGGAGTTAATTCTTTAGTTAATGATTTTAACTCCTCAATTAGAACTGATTCTAGAATGTATAAAGAAGATATTTTAGGTAGTTTAGCCCATGTAAAAATGCTTGGTAAGCAAAATATAATTCCAAAAGAAGACAGCGAAAAAATAGCAGCAGGCTTAGAAACAATATTAAGTAGATTAGAAAATGGAGTAATTAAAATAGATGAGGCTTCTGAAGATATTCATAGCTTTATTGAAAGTACTTTAACCTACTACATTGGTGAAGAAGGGAAAAAACTTCATACAGCTAGAAGTAGAAATGACCAAGTTACTTTAGATACAAAATTATATTTAAAGGGAGCTTTAAGATCTTTATTACAAGACGTTATTAATCTTCAAGAAGTTATATATAAGAAAGCAAATGAAAATATAGATACCATAATGCCTGGATATACTCATATGCAAAAGGCTCAACCAATAACCTTTTCACATCATCTTTTAGCTTATGGTGAAATGTTTAAAAGAGATATTAGTAGAATTTTTGATTGTTATAAAAGATTAGATGAAATGCCTTTAGGAAGTGGTGCTCTTGCAACATCTACCTATAATTTAGATAGACATATGATCGCAAAGGACCTAGGTTTTGCACAAATTACAGCAAATAGCTTAGATTCAGTATCAGATAGAGATTATGCTATTGAAGCACTTTCACTTTTATCTATGATAATGATGCATTTATCAAGATTTTCAGAAGAAATTATTCTTTGGGCTACTAATGAATTTAGCTTTATTGAATTATCAGATGAATATAGTACAGGCAGTAGTATAATGCCTCAAAAGAAAAATCCAGATGTAGCTGAATTAGTTAGAGGAAAAACTGGAAGAGTTTATGGAGATTTAATTACACTTCTTACAGTTATGAAAGGCTTACCTTTAGCTTATAACAAGGATATGCAAGAAGATAAAGAAGCCTTATTTGATGCTTTAGATACAGCAAGTCTTTCACTTAAGACCTTTACTGGAATGTTAGACACATTAGAAGTGAAAAAGGGAAATATGAGAAAAGGAGCTTCCCTAGGTTTCACTAATGCTACTGATGTGGCAGATTATCTAGTAAAAAAAGGTGTAGCCTTTAGAACAGCTCATGAAATAGTTGGTGCTATAGTTCTTCATTGTATAAAAGAAAATATCGCAATTGATGACCTATCTTTAGAAGCTCTTAAGAACTTCTCTCCAATATTTGAAAATGATATATACGAAGCAATAGATTTAGTAAATTGTGTAGAAGAAAGAAAAGTCTTTGGTGGACCTAGCTCTTCTTCTGTTAAAACACAATTAGAATTACTATTAGACTCAATAAATAAAACTAAGGAGGCAGTAAAATGCTTAAAGTAGGAATAATTGGTGCAACTGGCTATGTAGGCGCTGAATTATTAAGACTTTTATTAAATCATCCAAAAGTGAAAATAGAAGCCATTAGTTCTGTTAGTTACGAAGGGGAAGAATTTTCATCTATATATAAAAACTTTTATGGAGTAACTAATTTAGTATGCGAAAAACAAGAAGATGTAATAAATAAATGTGATATTATCTTTGCTGCTCTTCCCCACGGTTTAAGTGAAGAAATAGCAGAATTAGTTAATAAAGAAAATAAGATTTTAATAGATCTTGGAGCAGACTTTAGACTTGAAAGTGAAGAAGACTATAAAAAATGGTATGGAAAAGATTATAAATATAAGAACCTTCATAAAGAAAGTATTTATGCTCTTCCAGAATTTAATAGAGATAAAATTAAAGAATATAAAATAATAGCAAATCCAGGATGTTATCCAACATCTATAGAACTTGCTTTAATGCCCCTATTAAAAAAATCTTTAATTGAAGTAAATAATATAATTTGCGATTCAAAATCAGGGGCAACTGGTGCTGGTAGAGGTCTTACTTTAAAATCACACTATCCAGAACTAAACGAAAACTTCTCTCCATATGGTATTGGTGCACATAGACATACTCCAGAAATAGAGCAATGCCTATCAGCAATTGCAGAAGAAAAAGTTCAAGTAACCTTTACTCCTCACCTACTACCAATTAATAGAGGGATTCTTTCAACAATCTATTGTACTCCAAATAACAACCTAAAAGGTAAACTAAACTTAGAAGAAATTCATAAATTATACACAGACTTCTATAAAAATGAATTCTTTGTAAATGTACTACCACTAGGTGATACAGCTTCTATTAAAGATGTTAAGTATACAAATAATTGTAATATTTCACTTCATCTAAACCATAGAGGAGATGGTCTAATAATAGTAAGTACAATAGATAATATGGTTAAGGGTGCTGCTGGACAAGCTATACAAAACTTAAATATAATTTGTGGATTTAAAGAAAACGAAGGACTAGCCTTAGTGTCACCAGGACACTAAGGAATGAAGTAAATTAATGCATAATGCATAATTAAGGTATAAATTCCTTCGGAATTTAGAAAAGTGAAAGAATTAAATTTATCATTTGCTAACGCAAATTTGAAATTAATAAATTAAATAATTGAAAATTAATTACTTTATAGATATTTATAAACTTTTTTTAGAGGTCTTAATAAGAGAGAATAATATTTTATTAAGTTCAATACATTGATTCATTAAATTTTCTATATCATTGATATTATAACTATTACTTTTTTTTAATAACTCTAACCAATATTCAGTTTCATTTGCTTCTTTTAGTGCAATATACATTTTATTTATAAAGTCTTTTTTACTTTGTGCATGTTGTGCTTCTCTCACATTTGCACCGATAGAAGTAGCTGATCTTAAAAATTGGTTTAAAATTATATGCTCATTATATTTAATTGATTTTCTATAATAATTAATTGATGAAACAGAAAACTGAAAACTTTTATTTAAAATAACATTATTCAAAGAAATCACCCAGTTAAATTCTTTACATCAATTATTAATATTATTCAAATAAACTAATTCATTTACTATACATTTTACATTCTTTCATTTGTTAACGCAAAATTTAAATTAATAAATAAATTCCATTGGAATTTAAGAATTTTCATAACTCAGCTTGTCTGAGTTATAACAACAATTATGCATTATTAATTGTGCATTATGCATTGTCTATGTGCATTATCAATTATGCATTATTAATTACAATTAGGGGGTGTTTATTTTGAATTTTTTATCTAACTTAGGTATTACAGCACCACAGGGTTTTCTTGCATCAGGAATTCATTGTGGTCTTAAGAAAAATAATTTAAAGCTAGATTTAGCTCTTATATATTCAACAGTGCCAGCTAGTGCTGCTGGTGTTTATACAAAAAATAAGGTTAAAGGTGCTCCAATTTATATAACAAAGGAGCATTTATCTAATAAAAAAGCACAAGCAATTATTATAAATAGTGGAAATGCAAATACTTGTAATGGTGAAAATGGGTTAATAACAGCTAAGAGAATGACTGAACTTCAAGGAAAGGCTCTTAAACTTAAAACTACTGATGTTTTAGTTGCTTCTACTGGAGTTATTGGTGTTCCTTTAAATATAGATGCTATTAAAGATGGAATTCCTATGTTAACTGATAGATTGTCTAAATGTGGTTTTGAAGATGCAGCTACTGCAATTATGACTACAGACACTTATAAAAAGCAGTTAGCCTTGGAATTTACAATAGATAATAAAAAAATAACTATTGGGGCAATGGCTAAGGGTTCTGGAATGATTGAACCAAACATGGGTACTATGTTATCTTTCATTACTACTGATTTAAATATTTCTGGAGAAATGTTAAATGAAGCTTTAAAGGAAAGTGTTAAATTAAGCTATAACAGAGTTAGCGTAGATGGCGATACAAGTACAAATGATATGGTATTAGTTTTAGCAAATGGTCTTGCTAATAATAATGAAATTAAGGAAAAGAATAAAGACTACTATACTTTCTTAGAAGTTTTAAATAAATTAAATGTTATTTTAGCTAAGATGATTGCAAAGGACGGTGAAGGTGCTACTAAACTTATAGAGTGTGTTGTTAGTAATTGTAAAAATGAAAAAGATGCTGAAATACTTTCAAAAGCTGTTATAAACTCTCCTTTAGTAAAAACTGCAATCTTTGGAAGTGATGCTAATTGGGGCAGAATCTTATGTGCTCTTGGCTATTCAGGAATAAATATTGATCCTAATAAAGTTGATATATCTTTTAAAAGCTCTATTGGAGAAATAGATATTTGCAAAGATGGCATGGGACTTCCCTTTGATGAAGTTAAAGCAAAGGAAATCTTACTTCAAGATGAGATACAAATTTTGATTAATATGAATAGCGGTAAACATTCATCTATAGCTTGGGGATGTGACTTAAGTTATGAATACGTGAAAATCAATGGAGATTATAGAAGTTAAAGGGTGGTATGAAAATGAATTATAAAGAACATGCAAAAGTATTAACTCAAGCTCTTCCATATATACAATCACTAGCAGGAAAAATAGTAATAATTAAATATGGTGGAAATGCAATGACAAGTGATGAACTTAGACAAAGTGTTGCCACAGATATTGTACTTCTTCAATGTGTTGGAATAAAGCCTGTAATAGTACATGGTGGCGGTCCAGATATTTCTAAGTTCTTAAATAAAATAGGACAAGAAAGTAAATTTATAAACGGTCTTAGATATACAGATAAAGATACTATGGATATAGTTCAAATGGTATTAGGTGGAAAAGTAAATAAAAATATTGTTTCTCTTATAGAAAGTGTTGGTGGAAAAGCCATTGGCCTTTCAGGAATAGATGGCTCATTTATAAAAGCAAAGAAATTAGAAAGTGATGTTGATTTAGGTTTTGTTGGGGATATAACATCCATTGATACAAAAATTATAAATAATGCTATAGATTCTGGCTATATTCCTGTTATAGGATCAGTTGCTATTAGTGAAGATTGCTCTCAAACCTATAATATAAATGCAGATATTTGTGCAGCAAAAATAGCATCTGCACTTAAAGCAGAAAAGTTATTACTTTTAACTAACGTTCCAGGGCTTATGAGAGATATTACAGATTCATCTACCCTAATTTCAACTCTAAGACTTCATGAAGTAAAAAAACTTCAAGCAGATAAAGTAATTCAAGGTGGAATGATACCAAAAATAAACTGCTGTGTGGAAGCTATTAGAATGGGAGTAAAAACATCTCATATAATAGACGGAACATTACCACATTCAATCTTATTAGAACTTCTATCAAAAGAAGGAATTGGAACAATGATATATTAGTGTGCAAAGCACAATGAAAGAATGAAGCTACACTTTTGTTATCACAAAATTGTAATGAAAAAATGAAAGAATTAAAGGATAATGCGTAATGCATAATGCACAATGCATAATTAAGGTATAAATTCCTCCGAAGTCGGAATTTAGGAAAATGAAAGAATGAAGAGCCTCTTTTGCATTCGCAAAATTGGCATGAAAAATGAAAGAATAAAGGAATAAATTATTCTTTTATCACAATCTTAAAAATAAAATAATTAATAAATAAATTCCACAGGAATTTGAAATTTTCATAATTCAGCTCGCCTGAATTATTTCCACAATTATGCATTACTAATTATGCATTACTAATTATAAAAAGGGGGCTTTTAAATATGAACAATAATTTACCTTTAATGTCTACTTATTCTTATCTTCCTATTAATTTAGTTAAGGGTGAGGGAGTTTATCTTTTTGATGATAAAGGAAATAAATATATAGATTTTACTAGTGGAATTGGGGTTAACAGTCTTGGCTATGGAAATTCTAATTGGATTAAGGCCATAACTGATACTGCTAGTAATTTACAGCATATCTCTAATATATTTTTAAACGAAAATACTTTAAAGCTTGCTGAAGAATTAACTAAAAAGACTAAAATGAGTAAGGTGTTCTTTTCTAATTCTGGCGCTGAAGCTAATGAAGGTGCTATAAAGCTTGCTAGAAAGTATAGCTTTGATAAATATGGTGTAAATAGAAATAAGATTTTAACTCTAAAACAATCTTTCCATGGAAGAACTTTAGCAGCTTTAACTGCTACAGGTCAAGATAAATTCCATAATTACTACTTCCCTTTCCCTGAAGGCTTTGATTATTTTGAACCTAATAATATTACAGATTTTAAAGATAAATTATCTAATGATGTTTGTGCCGTTATGATGGAATCTATTCAAGGTGAAGGCGGTGTAAACCCTCTTTCTAAGACTTTTGTTAATGAAGTTTATAAAATTTGTATAGAAAAGGATATTGTATTAATTTTTGATGAAGTACAATGTGGAATTGGAAGAACTGGGAGAATCTTTGGATATGAATACTTTGATGTAAAGCCCGATATAGTAACCGTTGCAAAAGGGCTTGGGGCTGGACTTCCTATTGGTGGATTCTTATGTAATGAAAAATTATCTGAAGTATTTAATCCAGGAGATCACGGGACAACCTTTGGAGGAAACCCAGTTTGCTGTGCAGCAGGTGCGCGACGC
>NZ_JABUTB010000060.1:16236-28953 GCF_021443865.1 Clostridium sp. | reverse complement strand
CTATTTTTTTATTTATATAATTTTTTATAATTATTTTTTATTTCCTTTGCTTCTTTATTATTTTTATCTAGCTTAAATACCTTCTCTAAATGCTCCTTAACTTTACCCTCATCACCTTTTATAAAATAACAAGCTGCTAAAGCATTATTAACCTTAATAAAATTAAAGTCACTCTCTTTACATTTTTCTAATCTATCTATTGCTTCTCCTATAGATAGATTTTCTATTAGCTCCTTTGCTTCTTTATATAATTCAAGCTTTTTAAAATCATTTTCTGCATCTTTTAAATATAATCTTGATATTTCATCATCATTATAATCCCTATTTATTTTCCATGTGTCTGTAGCATCTTTTAAATCACCTTTTAAATATAAAAGAAGTCCTTTTAAATTAAGGACTTTAGAGTCTGCTAAATCTCTAGACATTTCTTTTTCACATATTTCTATAGCCTTTTCTATGTTTCCATTATTATATAAATAAAGTGCTTTTTCGTATCTCTTATTATTCATTCTCTTCCCTCTTTAAATAAACCAACAAAAATTAAATATAAACTATTAATCCTATTATTGCTGAAATTACTATAACTAAAATAGGATGAACCTTTTTACTTAATAGTATTACTCCTATTATCGAAGCTATTATTAAACTCTTTAAGTCTGTATAGGATTCCTTTGCTAAGTCTATAAATGCTTTAATTATTAAAGCTATTAATACAGGTCTCATTCCAAGTAATGCTGATTTAATTATTGAAGATTCCTTGAATTTTTCTAAGGTCTTGCTTATTATTGATACTAATATAAATGATGTGAAAATAACCCCTATAGTAGCCATTATACTTCCTGGTAACCCAAAAACATCATATCCAACAAAGGTTGCAGAGTTTATGGCAATTGGACCTGGAGTCATTTGAGATATACCTATAATATCCATAAATTCATTTACACTAATCCATTTATTGTTTTCTACTATTTCCTTTTGAATAAAAGGTAACATGGCATATCCGCCACCAAAGCTAAATGTTCCTATTTTAAGAAATGATATAAATAGCTTTATTAATAAATCCAACTACTTCACCTTCTTCCTTAAGAATATTACTCCATATAAAGCAGATACAATTATAACTATAACTGGATGTATATCAAAAAATACTAAGGCTATTAACGCAATTATAATGGTTAATCCTGTTCGCATATTTTTTTCTAAGCCTTTGCTTAAGCTAATGGCTCCAACTAATACTAGTAGTGGAACTGCAGAATTTATTCCCATAAAGGCAGCATTAACATAATAATTATCTCTAAATTGCATAAAGAAGGCTGCTATTAATAAAATTATTAAAAAGGATGGTAAAACTACTGCTAAAAGTGCCATAAGTGCCCCTACCAATCCTGCAATTTTATATCCTAAAAATATTGAACAGTTTACAGCCAATGCTCCTGGAAGGCTTTGTGATACTACTAATACATCCATAAATTCATCTTTTTCTATCCATTTTTTCTTATTAACTACTTCCTCTTCAATTAAAGGAATCATAGCGTATCCTCCACCAAAGGTAAAGGCACCAATTTTAAAGAAGGCAATAAACATTTCTATAATTTTTTTCACTATTCCATCACCTCATCAATATAATTATATATCTTTATTAAAACAAAAAGTCGCATTAATAGTATGCGACTTTTCTCTATTTTAATTATTCTTGTTCTAATATTATCTTCTTAGCTGTTAATATTGATGTAGCACTCATTGAGAATTCATCTAGACCATATTCAACTAATGTTGGAATTGCAGTTTCGTCTCCTGCCATTTCTCCACACATTCCAACCCACTTACCATGCTTGTGAGCTCCGTCTATAGTCATTTTGATTAATCTTAATACAGCTGGGTGCATTGGGTTGTAAAGGTATGATACCTTTTCACTCATTCTGTCAGCAGCTAATGTATATTGAATTAAATCGTTAGTTCCAATTGAGAAGAAATCTACATGCTTAGCTAATTCATCTGCATAAACAGCAGCAGCAGGTATTTCTACCATTATACCCCATTGGATATCATCTGAGTATTCTTTTCCTTCTGCCTTTAATTCAGCTTTACATTCTTCAACGAATTCTTTAGCAGCTTGGAATTCTTCTAAGCCTGAGATCATTGGGAACATAACTGCTAACTTTCCATATACAGAAGCTCTAAGTAATGCTCTTATTTGAACTCTAAATATGTCTTTTCTATCTAAACATAATCTAATTGCTCTATAACCTAAGAATGGGTTCATTTCTTGTGGTAATGGTAGGTATGGCAGTGTCTTATCTCCACCGATATCTAGTGTTCTAATAACAACTAGTTTTCCATCCATTATTTCAAGAACCTTCTTATAAGATTCAAATTGTTCTTCTTCTGTTGGAGCTGAATCTCTGTCCATGTATAAGAATTCAGTTCTGAATAATCCAACACCATCTCCACCGTTAGCAACTACTGCTTCAGCATCTGCAGGTGATCCGATATTTCCACAAACTTCAACTCTTCTTCCTGATTTAGTAACAGTTTTAACTGATATTAATTTCTTTAATTCTTCTTGTTCTGCTAAGAATTTTTCTCTCTTTGCAGTATATTCATCTATAACTGATTGTTCTGGGTTTATAATACATACACCTTCGATACCATCAACTATAACCATATCTCCATTTTTAACTGAAGTAGTTATATCCTTTAAACCAACTATTGCAGGAATTTCTAATGTTCTAGCCATTATAGCTGAGTGAGAAGTTCTTCCTCCAATATTAGTTAAGAAACCAACTACCTTACTTCTATCTAATTGAGCTGTATCTGATGGAGTTAAATCATGAGCTACTACTATTGTATTAGATTCTGTTATAGCAAAAGCATCTCCGCCTTTACCTGCTAAATTAGAAATAATTCTTTTTGATACGTCTTTAATATCAGCAGCTCTTTCTTTCATATATTCATCTTCCATTGAATCGAATATCATTACGAATGTATTTGTAACATTTTCAACTGCTTTCATAGCGTTTGTGCTGTTTGATTCAATTTCTAATAACATTCCGCCTGTAAATTCTGGATCATCTAATAAAGTTAGGTGAGCTTCAAATACTTGCGCTTCATGTTCTCCTATTTCCTTTAAAGCTTTATCTCTTATAGCAGATAATTGAACTTTTGCTTGCTCTAAAGCCTTATTTAAAACTTCTTTTTCAGCTTCAACATTTGAAACCTTCGCATCTGTTATTACTATCTCTTCATGTTCTTGTAAAAATACTTTTCCTATTGCATATCCCTTAGATGCAGCTATACCTTTTTTCATTGTTGAGATTCCTCCTTAAATAATAGCTATAAATTTAAAATAGTATATGAATTTATAGATTTGTCGAATCTATTTAATCAATTACAACTATATTGATTATAACATATTTTTTCTTTATGTTAACATAAATACACGTAATTTTTATAATTTTCTATCTTAATTTTGTTTTAAATATATATTTTATTTGCATTTTTTCTATATAAGTAAATATTTACTAAAATTTTTTCCACTTATTTCAATGTGTTTTAGCTTTAAAAGGGGTATTATCATAATATGTCTATTTATGATAATACCCCTTTTCATTAATTATCAATACTATTAATAAATTTATTCTTTATTAAGATTAAAATTCTTTACTTTATAAATCATCTACTAATGCTCCTGCTTTTGCATAAGCAGTTGATTTTGCTTCAAAGAAATCAGTTTTTACAGAATTGGCATCTGATAATATATCTACCCAACCTGCTGGATTAGTTATATGACCTTCATATATTTCATCTAATCCTATTGCACTCATTCTTATATTTCCTAAGTATTGAATATAATCAGTTATTAAATTCTTATTTATTCCTTGAATACTATCTCCAATAACATAGTGTCCCCATGAAATTTCATGTTCTACTGCTGTCATCATCATTTCTTTTAATTCTTCTTTTAATTCAGCTGTAAATATTTCTGGCTCTTCTAATTGTAATTCCTTTAGAATATTTCTAAATAACCAAAGATGAGTATTTTCATCTCTATTTATATATCTTATTTCTTGAGCTGAACCTGGCATTTTCCCATTTCTTTCAAGATTATAGAAGAACATAAATCCTGAATAGAAGTAAATCCCTTCTAAAATATAATTTGCCATTAATGTTTTAACTAAATTTCTTTCTGTTGGCTCATTTAAAAAATTATTATAAAGATCTCCTATAAACTTATTTCTCTCTAATAGGATTTCGTCATCCTTCCATTGATATAATATTTCATTTCTCTTTTCTGGAGAGCAAATAGTATCTAGCATATAGCTATAGCTTTGAGAGTGAACAGCTTCTTGGAAAGCTTGAATTGTTAAACATAAATTCACTTCACTTGCTGTTATATAGCTATTTATATTTGATAAATTTGCTGTTTGAATAGAGTCTAGGAATATTAGGAATGAAAGAATTTTATCATAAGCAGTTCTTTCTTCCTTTGTAAGTTTATTATAATCTTTTAAATCCTGAGATAAATTTATTTCTTCTGGAATCCAGAAGTTATTCATTGCCTGCCTATACCAATCTGAAACCCACTTATATTTCATATTATTGAAGTCATTTAAATTAGTTGTATTTCCATTTATCATTCTCTTTTTTGATGTTTCTATATCCCCGAATTCATTAAAAAGAGGCTTCTTATTAACTAACATACTGTTCCTCCCACGTGTCTTTCTCTTTTTATAACTATGCTGAACAACTTTCACAATCACTAACTGTTAATGATTTTGATCTTACATAATAAATTGATTTTACTCCTGACTTACAAGCTTCTATATATAAATTCATAATTTGCCTCATAGTATAATTTGTAGTTATATATAAATTAAAGGATTGACCTTGATCTATATGTCTTTGTCTTACTCCATTAATTTGAACACACCACTTTTGATCTATATTGTAAGCAGAATTATAATACCAGTAATTTTCTTCGTTTAAGTTAGGTGCTGTCTTTGGTATTATGCTTCCTTTCTTTTCTTCAAGCCAGAATCTAGCCATTACTGGGTCTATTCCTTCTGATGTTCCTGCAATTGTAGCTGTTGAACCATTAGGTGCAACTGCAATTAAGTATCCATTTCTAAGTCCATATTTTAAAACTTCTTCTCTAAGCTCATTCCACTTTTCTGAATTATATCCTCTTAGTCTAAAATACTCTCCATTTTCCCAGTCTGAGCCTTCAAAACAGCTATATCTTCCTTTTTCCTTTGCTATATTCATGCTTGCCTTTATAGCATGATAATTTATTCTTTCATATACATCATCAGCAAAGTCCTTATGTGCCTCTTCTGTCCAATGAATTAAATTATTAGCAAGCATATGGTGATATCCACTAGTTCCTAGACCTATTGCTCTATACTTCTTGTTAGTTACTTCTGCAAATGGAACTGAATAATAATTTAAGTCTATAACATTATCCATTGCTCTAATTTGAGTTTCTACAACATATCCAAGTTCTTCATCATCTTTAACTTCTACATTCCCTAAAACTACAGAAGATAAATTACATACTACAAAATCTCCAGCCTTAGTTTTTTCTATTATAACAGAATCTCCATTTTCATCTTTGATTTCTGCTTTTTCTATATCCATAGGGCTCATGTTTTGCATGATTTCTGTACAAAGATTTGATGAATAAATCATTCCCTTGTGCTTATTAGGATTCATCTTATTTACTGTATCTCTATAAAAAGCAAATGGTGTTCCTGTTTCTGCTGCACTCTTTATTATAAGTCTAACTATATCCTTAACAGGCATTACTCTTTTGCTTATATTCTCATCTTCAACGCATTCATAATATCTCTTTTCCCACTCTTCTCCATAAAAATCTTCTAAAGAATATCCCTTAGTTAATCTAATTTCGTGTGGGCACATCATATACCAATTAGCATCTATATCTGTTTCTGCTAATTTCCAGAACAAATCTGGATAACATAAACCTGGGAAAACATCGTGTGCTTTCTTTCTATCGTCTCCATTATTTGTTTTTAGTTGTAAGAATTCTGGTAAATCCTTATGCCATGCATCTAACCATATGGCAACTGATCCATTTCTTACTCCTAATTGGTCAACTGCAATTGCAGTATCATTAAATAATTTAATCCATGGGATTATTCCGCCCGATGCTCCTTTGAATCCTCTTATAGGGGATTCTAAAGCTCTAACCTTACCTATGTATATTCCCATTCCACCACCAAACTTTGATACTTCTGCAAAGTTGTCTAGTGATTTATATATTCCCTTTAAACTATCTTCTACTGTATCTATAAAGCAAGAACTTAATTGATAAAATGGCTTTCTTGCATTTGACATAGTTGGTGTAGCCATAGTAGCCTTTAATGAACTTAATACATCATAAAATCTCTTAGCCCAAGCTACTCTATTTTCCTTCTTTTCTGGTATAGCAAGATGCATTGCTATTCCCATAAACATTTGTTGTGGTAATTCTAATTTACTTCTATCATAATCTTGAATTAAATATCTTTTAGCTAAAAGATTAATACCGCTATAAGTAAATAAGAAATCCCTTTCTGGTTTTATTTCTTTTTCTAATTCCGCAATCTCATCCTCTGTATAATTTTCTAATATATACTTTCCATACAAGCCCTTATTAGTTAATTCTTTTATAAATCCATATAAATCATCATATAATTCATTATCTTTACTTAATTTTCTATTATTTCTTACTTCATCATATAATTTATATACATAAAGTCTTTCTGAAACCTTTTGCCAATCTGGTTCCATATCTGTAGTTAATTCTAATGAAACTTGTATGATAGAATCTCTTATTTCCTCTTCACTCATACTAGGTCTTATTATATGATTCAACGCTCCTAAAAGCCTTTCTTCCGTATATAATCCATCTCTTTTATTAATCCCAATTAAAGCATTACTGCAAACATTCAATAAATCCATAATCTTCCCCTTCCACTACATATAGTATATATTTAATAACTGCCTAGAGAAATATACAACATATAGATACATTATAATTATCTTTTCTTGTCTTGTAAAAGTTCAGATTTTAATAAGAAAATGGAAAAAGGAGATATCTCTTTTAATACCTCCTTTTTTCACCAACTGTCAAATAATATTAATTATTTTTTAAGAGTTCATATTCTAAAGTAATATTACTTAAATTCCTTATTCCACTCTTCTTCTTTAAAGCCTACTAATACCTTATCATCTTTAACAATTATAGGTCTTTTCACTAACATTCCGTTTGTCGCTAATATATCTAATAGCTCATCTTCAGGTAAAGTCTTAACCTTATCCTTTAATTGCATTTCTCTATAAAGTACTCCTGAAGTATTAAAAAACTTATTAATTGTTAAACCACTTTTTTTAAGCCAATCTTTTAGTTCATCCTTAGTTGGATTTTCTTCGGCAATATGCCTATCTATAAATTCTATATTATTTTCTTCTAAATATTTCTTAGCTCTTCTACATGTAGTACACTTTGGATATTCTACAAATAACACTGCCATATTATCACTCCTTAATTACTAATCTTAATTTATTAAATTATATCATAATATTACTTAGGTATAGTTAGAAATATTTTAAACATATCTCCTTCTACTTCGATTTTTATAATTCCATTATGAAGTTCTACTATGCTCTTTGTTATTGCAAGTCCCATACCTGACCCCTCTATAGAAGAATTTCTAGACTTATCTGCTCTTGTAAATCTTTCAAAAATATCATCAGTATTAAAATCTAATTCATAATTAGAAATATTTTTAAATGAAATATCAACAGAATTATCTTTAGAAACAATCTCTACATATACTCTAGTGTCACTTAAGGAATATTTTAGAGCATTAACTATTAAGTTTTCAAATACTCTAGACATTAACTTACCATCTAAGTCTAATATAATCTCTTCTTCATTTGAATTAACTTTAAACTCTATATTTTTTTCTTCATAAAGATTTGAGTACTCTCCAATGCCTTGATATACTAATGAAACTATATCTATAGGTTGTTTTTCTAATTTCATCTTTCCACTATTTAATTTTGAAGCTTCAAATAAGTCTTCAATTAGACTCTTTAATCTTCTTGAGTTTCTATCTAATATCATTAAGTAATCTTTTCTTTCCCCTTCTGTTATATTAGATTCATTTAATATATTTACATAGTTTATAATTGATGTTAGTGGAGTTTTTAAGTCATGAGAAACATTTGATATTAATTCTGTTTTTAATTTCTCATTTTTCACTTGCTCATTTAAGGCTATTTTATACCCTTCTTTTATTTTATCTATGTTTTCAACTAACTCTCTAACTTCTCTTTCTCCCACATTACCAAGGGTGTATTCTAAGTCCCCTGAGTTTATCTTTTTTAGTCCATCATTAATAATTGTTATATCTAAGCTCTTTTTTAATGAATATAGAACACACACTAAAGGAATTAGTACTAATATTAATGTTCCTTTAAATGGATACTTAGTTAAGAATGTTACAAGTAAATTTTGATTTCTTATACCAGCAACTAGATATAAATAAACTATTATTACACCAATAGCTATTCCAAATGATATTAATATCTTATTTCTGGTATTTTTGTATCTATATCCATATCTTATTACAAAGATAATCTTTTTTAATACCTTTATCTCTAAATGAATATTATTCCTATTAAAAGTCAAATTAAATAGTACCTTTATCAATAAAATAATTGTAAGAATAGTAGCTACTATCATAGTTTTTGCTGATAAGGCTTCCGCCTTTATAACATAGGCATATGAATCAGGATTGCTATAATATATTTCAATGTATTTATCAATATACTTTAAATTTGCTTTATCTGGCATACTCATAATATAGTAATTGTACTTCTCTTTATTATCTAACCTAACAGAAGATAATCCCCATTCCTTTAAATATGCATTTACAGTGTCTTCTAATAATGGAACGTTATTATCCTCTTGTTTTACAGAATTAAATAAGTTTACATCATTTGTTGTAAACTCTCCTGTTTCTTTATTAATTAGAACATAAAAAATCTTATCATTATAATAAGGATCCCCTGTTAGATTTTCATTTTCATATTTTATTGCACTTATGTCTTCTAAATCCCTAGAATTTGTATATATATACTTTGAAATATCCTTACTTTCATAATATATCATTGACTCCATATATTTATTTTTATTAAATAAAGCATCAAATGTATTTAAATTATCTGATGTATTATTAAATGCTTGATAATAACTTGTAATCAAAAACATTATTGATATAGTAAGAATTAAAATTTCAACTCCCCATACACCAGTTATATAACTCTTAATTTTCTCTTTCAATTTTATATCCAACTCCCCACACCACTTTTATATATTCTGGGTCCTTTGTATTTAATTCTATTTTTTCTCTTATTCTTCTTATATGAACAGTGACAGTATTTTCACTTCTATAAAATGGCTCTTCCCACACCTTTTCATATATCTCCTTAATAGAAAAAACTTTTCCTAAATTTGAAGCTAAAAGTTGAAGTATTTTAAATTCAGTTGCTGTTACTTTTACTTCATCACCTCTTAAGTAAATTGTCTTTTCTTTATTATTAATTACTAAATCTTTAACTTCTATTATATCAGGACTTTCACCTTCTAGCTCTAATGGCTTTTGGTACCTTCTTAATTGTGATTTAACTCTTGCTACTAACTCTAAGTGGTTAAATGGTTTTGCTATGTAATCATCTGCTCCAACATTAAGGCCTAAAATTTTATCACTATCTTCGCCTTTAGCTGATAACATAATTATTGGTAAGTTTCTTTTCTCCCTAATTCTTAAGCAAGTCTTTATTCCATCCATTCTTGGCATCATTATATCTAGTACAATTAAGTGTATCTTTTCTCTATCTAATATTTCTAAGGCTTCAACACCATCCTGTGCTTTGAAAACCTTCATTCCTTCTCCTCTTAAATATATGTCAATGGCATCTCTAATTTCTTTTTCGTCATCAACTACTAATACATTAAACATATTATTAAACACCCCTTGATTTATTCTCTCTTATAATTATAATATCTTATATTGTGCCATTTTACTAATTATAAAAATTACATTTTTATTAAATTAGTAAAATAAATAAATATATTAACATAACTGAATATTTAATATATAATCAGTTTGTGTAGATTACTTATAAGTTTAAGGAGTTCAGAATGTTTGGCAGTATTTCAATTAATAAACACATGGTTTTAGATTTTATTCTTATTTTTATCGGATGCATTATAGCTTCTTTAGGGGTTAACTTATTCTTAGTTAATGCTCAATTATTAAGTGGAGGTGCAACTGGTGTAGCATTAATTCTTCAATATTTATATAATATACCTTCAGGTATAACTGTATTTTTAATTAATATTCCATTATTTTTTCTTAGTTATAAAACTCTAAATAAAAAATTCACTTTATATTCTGCTATTGGTATGGTATCTTTATCAATTTCATTGATGATAACTAAGCCTTTATCACATTTAGTTAAGGTGGATGATTTATTACTTTACTGCATTTATGGTGGAGTTTTGTGTGGCCTAGGATATGGCCTTGTATTTTCCAGAAATGGTTCTACAGGTGGAACAGACATAATTACAATGGTACTTAGAAAAAAATACTCAAATTTTGAGATTGGTAAACTTAGCTTTGGACTTAATTGTGTCATAGTATTTATAGGTGCATTAATCTTTGGACTTCCTAAAGCATTATACACTTTAATTTCTATGTTTGTTCAAGGCACCTTAGTAGATAAAGTTATTAATGGTTTTAATAGTAAAAAGCTTTTATTAATACTAACTGAAAAAGAAGAAGATATAATTCAATATGTTATTAAAGATATGAATAGAGGTGTTACTTCCCTTATTGCAGAAGGTGAGTATACCCATGAATTAAAGAAAATGCTCTACATAGCCGTTACATCCTCTCAAATGATTCATCTTAAGAATAAAATCTTAAGAATAGATCCTAAAGCATTTATTACTATAATAGATGTATCAGAGGTTAACGGAAAAGGGTTCTACAAAATATAAATATATAAATAAACTATAGCTTTATTATGCTTTCGATTCTAAGTGGAATTTCACATAAATATGGCTATAGTTTTTTATTGTAATATTTAATTTTACTTCATATAAATAAAAGAAATGATTCTTTAGTTTTCATACTTTAATTCTTTAATTTTTCCATTCTTTCATTCTTTCATTCTTTCATTCTTTCATTCCTAATATAGTCTTCTTGTCCCTGCTTATATAAGTTATTACCCTCTGTATCTATAATAACTATCAAAGGCATATCCTTAATCTCCATTTTCCTTATTGCTTCTGCCCCTAAATCCTCATAGGTTATTATTTCTGATTTAGTTATACTCTTAGATATTAGTGCTGCTGCTCCTCCAATAGCGCCTAAATAAATAGCTTTATTTTTTATTATAGAATTTACTACCTCTTCATTTCTTTCTCCTTTACCTATCATAGCTTTTAAACCTAAGTCTAAAAGTCTTGGTGAGTAAGAATCCATTCTATAACTAGTAGTTGGGCCTGCTGAGCCTATAACTTGTCCTTCTTTTGCAGGTGTTGGTCCTACATAATATATTGTCTCATTGTCAATATTTATAGGTAACTCTAAGTTCTTATCTAATAAATCTATCAATCTTTTATGTGCAGCATCCCTTGCTGTATATATAGTACCTGATAATAATATTCTATCTCCTGCTCTTAAGTCTCTTATCTTTTCATAAGTTAGTGGTGTGGTTAGCTTAACTTCCATAAATCAATCTCCCTATAAAATTACTTCTTTATGTCTAGTTGCATGACAACTAATATTTACTGCTACTGGTAATCCAGCTATATGTGTAGGGAATGTTTCTATGTTAATACCTAAAGCTGTAGTCTTCCCTCCAAAGCCTTGAGGCCCAATTCCAAGTTCATTCATCTTTATTAATAACGCTTCTTCTAAATCAGCATAAAATTTATTTTCATTTTTACTATCTATTGATCTAATCAAAGCCTTTTTAGATAAATAGGCCGCTTTTTCAAAAGTTCCACCTATTCCTACACCAACTATCATAGGTGGACATGGATTAGGTCCTGCTTCCTTTACTACTTTTATAATAAAATCTTTTACCCCTTCTATTCCATCTGAAGGCTTAAGCATTTTTATCTGACTCATATTCTCTGACCCAAATCCCTTTGGTGCTACTGTAATCTTAAGTTTATCACCCGGTACTATATCGTAATAAATTATTGCAGGGGTATTATCCTTTGTATTAACTCTATCAATTGGATCCTTAACAACTGATTTTCTTAAATAGCCTTTATCATATCCTCTTCTAACTCCTTCATTAATAGAATCTTGCAAACTACCGCCTACAACATGAACATCTTGTCCTATTTCAATAAATACACATACCATTCCTGTATCTTGACAAATTGGCATTCTTTCATTTTTTGCTATTTCTGCATTTATTATTATTTTATCTAATATATCTTCTGCCAAATTCCAAGTTTCTTCCTTCTTAGCCTTATCTAATGAATAAACTACATCCTTTGATAAATTATAATTGGCATCAATACATAAGTTTTCAACAGCTTCTTGAATTTCATTAATATGTATTTCTCTCATTCTCATCTTCCTTTTCTTATCTAATTATAAATATTTTATCATATTTAAAGAA
>NZ_JABUTB010000060.1:5666-16150 GCF_021443865.1 Clostridium sp. | reverse complement strand
CTTTTATTATAAAATCATTTTTTATAGTATTATTTGATATATTTCCTCGGAAATTAATTTAGTTTTTATTTATTTCTTCAAAATATCTTTCTATCCCCAAAGAAATACCTTCCACTAAGGAATTTTGATGTTCTTCTGTTTGTAATTCTTTCTCTTCTTGGCTATTAGATAGAAAACCACATTCTACTAAAACAGAAGCTCCTTTATAATCATCTCTTAATATTAAATAAGCATCTCCAGCTGGCTTTGATACTCTCTTATTATTATCTTTTAAAGTCTCCTTTATAGATTCCTGAACGTTATCTGCTAACTTTTTACTTATACCATTAGCTCCATGCCATACTTGTGCACCATAACATTTTTCTTGAGGAAACATATTTTGATGAATAGATATAAAAACATCACAATTGGTTTCTTTTTTCATATCTCTTCTTTTCTTTAAATCTTCTCTTTTCTTTTCCCTTATAGTTGAACCGCTATTTCCAAGGGCTTCATCATTTTCCCTGGTTAAATATACTTTATACCCTTTGCTTTCTAAAGCCTCTTTAAGCTTTAATGAAATTTGAAGATTTATATTCTTTTCTATGACACCATTTTTTGATTTAGCTCCTCCATCAAATCCACCATGTCCAGGGTCAATTAATATAATTTTCTCTTGCTCAACGGCAAATACCTTTATAGAAGTAAAAGCAATGGTAAATAATATTACTAATACAGAAGCTAATTTAAATTTTCTCATTTGTTTTCCTCCATATTTTATATAGTTATAAAAGTATTATTTCCATTAGATTGTTTTTTTACTTATATACAAAAAATATTATTATGATATATTACTCCTAAATTTTCTAATCTATAAAAAAAGATACTGTCAAACTATAAACAGTATCTTTTTTTCTATTTGTTAATTATTTTCTATTACACTTTCTGCTATATTCATAGAATGATCACTAATTCTTTCTAAATTACTTACTAAATCTAAGAATATAGTTCCTGCATAGGCATTACAAATTCCATCATAAAGTCTTTTTACATGAAGATCTCTATATTTCTTTTGTAATCTATCTACTTCTGATTCTATATCACTAACTTCTTTTGCTTTAGTTACATCATTGCTTGCATAACTATCAATAGCTACTTGTAGAGCTTCAGATGTCTTTTCATACATTCTCTTTATTTGCTCCATAGCTTGAGAACTATACTCTAACTTTTTATTAATTTTTTGTTGAGTTAATTCTGCTATATTTTCAGCATGATCACCTATTCTTTCAATGTCATTAATTACATGAAAAGTTGCTGCCACTATCTTTGACTCCTTATCAGATAGCTCACGCTTTGATAATTTAACCAAGTATGTTGTAATAGTTTCATTTAAAGAATTAATTATTTCTTCGTTATCATAAACTTTTTGAATTAGCTTCTCATCATTTTTCTCAAATGACTCTATTGCTAAAGTTAAACCTTTCTTAGCTTTATTTGCCATTCTTAAGGTTTCCTTAGCTACTTGCCCAGCTGCAATTACTGGAGTTTCTAATAATCTATCATCTATATATTTAGGACCTTGTCTCTCATCATCATCTTCTCCAGGAATAATAATATTAACAATTTTAATTAATAAACCTGTAAGTGGTAACATAACTGCAGTATTTACTAAATTAAATACTGTATGTGCATTAGCTATTTGTCTACTTACATCTCCTGGACTAATTGCAACAACTGCATTTCCTAAAATCCCATTAAATAAAACTGGAATAAATAATATTGTTCCACCTAAATTAAATATTAAATGAAGTATCGCTGCTTTATGTGCTGTCTTACTTGTTCCTATTGATGCTAGCATTGCAGTTATGCAGGTTCCTATATTACATCCAAATACTATTGGTAATGCTATTTTAATATCTATTGCTCCTGCTGTTGCTAAAGCTACTAATATACCTGTTGTAGCAGAAGAGCTTTGAAGAATTGCTGTTATTATTGCACCTGTAAGTATTCCTAAATACCAGTGCCCTCCTACTGTACTTATTATATCCTTAAATATAGGTAATTCTGTCAAAGGCTTCATAGCTCCACTCATTTGACCCATACCAACAAATAATATACCAAAACCTAGAATAATATTTCCAATATCCCTTTTTTGTTTTTTCTTAGCAAACATAATTATTGCTGCCCCTATAAAAACAAACAAAGGAGCTATATCATCTAATTTAAATGCTACAAGTTGAGCTGTAATTGTAGTCCCTATATTTGCTCCCATTATAATTCCAGCAGCTTGTGCTAAATTCATAAGACCAGCATTAACAAATCCTACTACCATTACAGTAGTAGCACTACTACTTTGAATTACTGCTGTAACAATTGCGCCAACAATTACTGCAATTATAGGATTCTTTGTAACTTTTTCAAGAATTGACTTTAATCCATCTCCAGCAGCACTTTCCAGACCATCTCCCATGATTTTCATACCATAAACAAACAGCCCCAACCCACCAAGTAACTTTATAATAATCATTAATGGTTCCAAAATTATTCTCCTTTTTTCAACATAATTATAACAAATTAAGTTTACATTATTTTTTTACATTTGTTAAGTAAGTGAATTTATTTTTAACATGAATTTAATATACTAACTTCCCTATTACTTTATTATCCTACAAATCCGTAAAAAATAAACCACTTAAAACTATTATTTAAGTGGTTATACGTATTTATTTTTATTATTCTTTTCTTTGGTTTCCCCAGAAAAATAAAGCTACTGTTCCTGGCCCAGTATGACTTCCTATAGTAGTTCCTACATTATTTATTAGTACTTTACCATTTAACTTAGGAAAACGTTCTTCAATTAATTTTGCAACTTCTTTAGCATCTTCATAGCAGTAAGAATGAGAAATATAGCATTTATCAGAATAATCTAATCCATCCTTTGCATCTTCCTGCATTTTGTCTACTATTGCTTTAATAACCTTATTCTTTGATCTAATTTTATATCTTGGAATTAACTTACCCTTATCATTCATATCTAATAGTGGACAAATTCCAAGTAATCCTCCAATAAATCCAGAAGTCTTTGATACTCTTCCGCCCTTTATATAAAAAGTTAAGTCTGTAGAGAAGAACCAATGATTTAGTTCTAGTTTATGTTCATTAACCCATTTATAAACTTCATCTATACTCATTCCTTCATCTCTTAAATCTGCAAGCTTATCCATAATTAATCCATAGCCTGATGACGCACCTAATGAGTCTACAATATAAATTTTTCTTTCTGGATACTTTTCCTCTAAAATAGTTTTAGCTACCATAGCGGAGTTTATTACTCCTGAAAGACCTGAAGATAAACTCACATGAAGAATATCCTTTCCTTCTTTTAGGAACTTCTCGAAGTATTCTTCAAACTCTTGAGCATTAACTTGAGATGTTTTTGTATCTGCTCCGTTCTCCATAGCCCTATAAAAATCATCAAAAGGTATAGATTTTCCAAGGTCATCAGTATATTCCTTTCCATCTATTTCAAAGTGAAAGCAAATATATGATATGTTTCTTTTATTAAAATGTTCTTCTGAAAGATCAGCAGTAGAACAACTACTTATTACATATTCATTCATTTAATTATTCCTCCTTATAAAGTAATATATTCTTATTAAATAATTACAACATTAAATACACTAATATTATCTAAATAATACCATAAATTAATACTTTTCATAATATCATTATAACTTATAAATTACTATTATGTCATAATAATTATTAAAAAATATAAAGAAATACCATAAACATAAAGCATATTATATCTAAAATCAATGTATAATATTATGCTCTAAAGCCTCTTCCCCTTAAGTATTAACGTTTCAGCTATTACATAATAACTTATATCTCCAACTAATTACTTATTTACAAATTTTAACATACATTATATAAATAGGCTATCACCTTGATATTATATTGTCAATGGAATATTATAAGTAAAAATATATTAATTTAATTAAATAAACTTTCTATCAGGCATAATTCAGGATTTATATTTATTAAAGTTTTTTTATAAAAAAATAAATCCCACAAACAAAAAGTTTGTAGGATTTGTAAGCTTCCAAATATTATCTCTTTGAGAATTGAGGAGCTCTTCTAGCCTTCTTAAGACCGTATTTCTTTCTTTCTTTCATTCTTGGATCTCTAGTTACGAATCCAGCCTTCTTTAATTCTGGCTTTAAGTTTTCGTCAGCTTTAATTAAAGCTCTAGTTATTCCGTGTCTTATTGCTCCAGCCTGACCTGTGAATCCACCACCATGAACGTTAACTAAAACGTCGAATCTATCTTTAGTTGCAGTTAAAACTAATGGTTGATTAACGATCATTCTTAAAGTTTCTAATCCAAAATAGTTTTCGATCTCTCTGTTATTTATAACAACTTTACCACTTCCAGGTACAAGTCTAACTCTTGCTATTGATTTTTTTCTTCTTCCAGTTCCCATGTATTGAACTTTTGCCATTTTTTATTCCTCCTCCCGAGCCTGTATTAGTACTTTAATTCAAGTACTTCTGGTTTTTGAGCATCATGTCCGTGCTCTGCACCTCTGTATACTTTTAGCTTCTTAAGCATTTTTCTTCCTAAAACACCTGATGGAAGCATTCTTCTTACAGCTTCTTCGAAAGCGAATTCAGGCTTCTTAGATAATACTTCTCTATATGGAGTTTCCTTTAATCCACCTGGATATAAGCTATGCTTTCTCATTAATTTTTGATCTAACTTCTTACCAGTTAAAACAACTTTTTCAGCATTGATTACGATAACGAAATCTCCGCAGTCAACATTTGGTGTAAATGTTGGCTTATTTTTTCCTCTTAAAATTGAAGCAACTTGGCTAGCAACTCTTCCTAGTGGCTTACCAGCAGCATCAACAACATACCATTTTCTTTCAACTTCTTGCGCCTTAGCGATGTATGATTTCATGTTTTTCCCTCCCTGAACTTACATTTGTGCTTTACTTCTTAAGTACTGCTTTTATGTCAAGACCCGGGGCTAGTGGATCTTATATACATAAACAATTCTAACAAACAAACTTATTATAATACACGCACACGGGTGTGTCAATATATTTTATCTTTTAATTTCAATTAATTTAATTATTTTTAATAATAGACTTTTTCTAGGACTAATCCCGTTGCAGGTACGCATATTCCAGCCTTTTCTCTATCTTTTTCAGCTATTATTTTCTCTATCTCATTTGGCTTAATCTTATTTGAACCAACCATAATTAGTGTTCCTACTATTATTCTAACCATATTATATAAGAAGCCATCACCTGTTACATAAATTTTAATTATATCCCCATTCTCTTGTATATATAATTCAGATATTGTCCTTACTGTTGTTTTTACTGAACTACCACTGCTTTTAAATGCTGCAAAATTATGAGTTCCTATAAAATACTTACAAGCTTCTTTCATAGCTTCTATATCTAATTTACGCTTTACATGATATAAATAATGCCTATCTAATGCTGAAGGTACATCTCTATTTAATATAGAATAAGAGTATGTTTTTCCCTTAGCACTATACCTAGAATGAAATTCCTCATCTACTTCCTCTGATTTTAATATTACAATATCATCAGGTAGTTTATGATTAATTGCTTCTCTATATTTATTTGATGGTATATTGCTATTTGTTTTAAAATTAGCTACAAAGCCCTTAGCATGAACTCCAGCATCTGTTCTAGAGCTTCCTATAACTTCTACCTCTTCATTAGTAAGAAGTCTTATAGCCTCTTCCACTGTGTTTTGTATAGTGCTCCCTACTTTTTGCTTTTGCCATCCTAAATAATTAGTTCCATCATATTCTATAGTAAGCTTTATATTTCTCATATTACATCACCTTTATTTAATTATTATAAACCGAATCTTACAAAAAAACTTCCTATTAGTAATATTGAAAATACAGCAAATGCTATAGCATCTTTATTTGAAAATTTTAATTCCTTCATTCTCGTTCTTCCAGCTCCACCTCTATAGGCTCTAGATTCCATAGCCATAGCTAATTCGTCTGCTCTTCTAAAAGAACTTATAAATAAAGGCACTAATAATGGTATTAAACTCTTTGCTTTCTGAATCAATCCACCACTTTCAAAATCAGCACCTCTTGCTTTTTGTGCCATCATTATCTTATCTGTTTCATCCATTAAAGTAGGAATAAATCTTAATGCTATTGTCATCATCATAGCAAGTTCATGTGCTATTTCCTTTCCAATTGGCCTAAGTAATCTTTCTATACCATCAGTTAACTCAATTGGAGATGTTGTTAATGTTAATACTGATGTTCCCATAATTAAGAAAATAAGCCTTAACGCCATAAAGCCAGCAGTTCTAATACCTTCTGTATATATTTTTATAAAACCTAATTCTAATATTAATGTATCTGATGTTCCTTTAATCATAAATATATTTAAAACAGCAGTAAAAATAATTAGAAAAAATACAGGCTTTAGTCCTTTATATAAATATTTAGGTGGTAATTTAGCTATATAAACTGTTAAAGCTAAGAACCCCACAATTAGTATATACCCTATAAATTTATCTACTACAAATAAAGATACAATAAATAAAATAGATAATATTATTTTAGTTCTAGGATCTAATTTATGAATAAAGGTTTCGCCTGGTATATATTGACCTATAGTTATATCTTTTATCATTTTTTATCACCCTAATTTTTATCTTTCTTTAAAATTCTAAGCAGCTCTTCTTTCCCTTGCTGAATAGTATAAATTTCATCTGAAACATTAAAGCCTTTTGCTTTTAGTGCTCTCATAAGGTAAGTTACTTGAGGAACTGCAAGCCCTATACTTTCTAATGTATCGATTTCTTTAAACACCCTAGCAGGAGTGCCTTCTAAAGCGACCTTACCACTATTCATAACTATTATTCTTTCAGCTAGCTTTCCTACATCCTCCATACTGTGGCTAACTAATATAATAGTCATCTTATATTCAGTATGTAATTTCTTTATTTGTTCTAAAATATCATCTCTTCCCTTAGGATCTAATCCTGCTGTAGGTTCATCTAATATAAGAATCTTTGGCTCCATAGCAATTACACCAGCTATAGCTACTCTTCTTTTTTGTCCTCCACTTAAATCAAATGGAGATTTATTTCTATATGTTTCATAATCTAATCCTACCATCTTCATGGCATTCTTTACTCTTCTAGTTATCTCATCTTGTTCTAGCCCTAGATTCCTAGGTCCATATTCAATATCCTTTTCAATAGTTTCTTCAAATAATTGATATTCTGGATATTGGAAAACCAAACCTACTTTTTTTCTTATATTAGTAAGTTTAACACCTGGCTTTGTTATATCTTCACCATCAACTATTATTCTCCCTGATGTTGGCTTAAGTAATCCATTCATATGTTGAATTAATGTTGATTTTCCTGAACCAGTGTGCCCAATAAGCGCAACAAATTCACTATTATTTATTTCTATATTTACATTATCTAAAGCCACTTTTTCGAAAGGAGATTTTGGCATATAAACATGTACTAAATTTTCTATTTTAATTGACATATCGCATTCACCATCTCATCTACATTTAAAATATTTGTATCTAACTCTATACCATTATTCTTTAATTCATAACATAATTCTGTAACTTGAGGAACATCTAATCCTATCTCTTTCATCTTTTCCACATTAGAAAATACTTCTCTTGGCTTTCCTTCTAAAATTACTTTTCCCTCATCCATTACAATAATTCTATCTGCTTCAGCAGCTTCATCCATATAATGCGTTATAAGGACTATAGTTATTCCATAATTCTTATTTATTTCTTTTATATTTCTTAAAACTTCTTTTCTTCCTGATGGATCAAGCATAGCTGTTGGCTCATCAAATATTATACATTCTGGTTTCATAGCTAAAATTCCAGCTATGGCAATTCTTTGTTTTTGACCTCCAGAAAGTAAATGTGGTGCATGCCTTCTATATTCATACATTCCAACTTTTTTTAAGCTTTCATCTACTCTTCTTCTAATCTCCTCTGGGGGTACTCCAAGGTTCTCTGGCCCAAATGCTACATCTTCTTCAACTATAGTTGCTACTAATTGATTATCAGGATTTTGAAACACCATTCCAGCTTTAGATCTAATTGTCCATAAATTATTAGGATCTAATGTATCTAAACCATCTACTATTACAGTTCCTTCAGAGGGTACTAAAAGAGCATTCATATGTTTTGCAATAGTTGATTTACCAGATCCATTATGGCCTAATACAACTAAGAATTCTCCCTTTTCTACTTGAAAGTTAACACCGTTTACAGCATATCTTTCTTCTTCTCCCTCATGAACTCTATATTTAAAAGATACATCATTGCATTTAATCATTGCTTCTTTCATAATATATCCCCTCCTTATATTAGCTAATTTTCATTAAGTATTGTATAAAATCTCAATAAGTGTATATACATTAGCATAAGAATATTATAATATACATTTCTTCAATTACAATTATTTTATAATTATTTTTTAAGTTCTTATATAATATTTAATTTCACTATATTTTTATATGCAAAAATGGGGACTAAGTTATATCACTTAATCCCCTATATATTATACTAATTCTAGTATAACAACTTCAGCTCCGTCCCCTCTTCTTGGGCCTTTTTTGTACATTCTAGTGTATCCACCATTTCTTTCAGCGTACTTTGGAGCAACATTGTCAAATAGGTTTTGAACTACTTCTTCTTCGTGAACAAAAGCTAAAACTTGTCTTCTAGCGTGAAGGTCACCTCTTTTTGCTAAAGTGATCATCTTTTCAGCTAACTTTCTAGTTTCTTTTGCTCTTGTTTCAGTTGTTTCTATTTTACCATGCTTTAAAAAGCTTGTAACAAGGCTTCTTAACATAGCTCTTCTTTGGTCAGTAGGACGACCTAATTTACGATAACCTGCCATATGGATTTACCTCCTTACTCATCGTTTAGTCTTAATCCTAAGCCTAATTCCTTAAGCTTTCTTTCGACTTCCTCTAAAGATTTCTTTCCTAGATTTCTTACCTTCATCATGTCATCCATTGATTTTCCAGCAAGTTCTTGTACTGTGTTTATGCCAGCTCTCTTTAAGCAGTTATATGATCTAACTGATAAATCTAGCTCTTCAACAGTCATTTCTAGTACTTTTTCTTTTTTATCTTCTTCTTTTTCTATCATAATTTCTACATCATTAGTACTATCTCCTAATGACATAAATAGTTTGAAATGTTCTATAAGAATTTTTGCAGATAAGCTTATAGCTTCATCTATTTTTATAGTTCCATTAGTCCAGATTTCTAAAGTTAATTTATCATAGTCAGTAATTTGACCAACTCTTGTATTTTCTACAGTAAAATTAACTCTTTTAACTGGTGTGTAAATTGAATCTACAGCAATAGCTGATAATGGAAGATCTTCACTCTTATTTTTATTTTGAGTAACGTATCCTCTTCCTCTATTAACTGTTATCTCCATATATAACTTGCCATTATCATCTAATGTAGCAATATGAAGATCTTTGCTTACAACTTCAACGTCTCCATCAGTCTTTATATCTGCACCTGTAACTACTCCAGGTCCTTGAGCATCTATATATATAGTCTTTGGACCTTCACCATTCATTATTAA
The DNA here is from genome assembly GCF_021443865.1 of Clostridium sp. Lineage (GTDB taxonomy): Bacteria > Bacillota > Clostridia > Clostridiales > Clostridiaceae > Clostridium. Next base: position 6,503 of record NZ_JABUTB010000060.1, on the reverse strand, counting down.
TGCTAAAGATTTGATATTTAAGATTATTTCTGTAACATCTTCCTTAACACCTTGTACAGTTGAAAATTCATGTAGTACTCCATCAATTTTTACTGATGTTGGAGCTGCACCTGGAAGTGATGATAAAAGTATTCTTCTTAGAGCATTTCCAAGAGTTATACCATAACCTCTTTCCAATGGTTCAACTACATATTTACCATAAGTACCATTTTCATTTGCTTCTATACATTCAATTATTGGCTTTTCTATTTCTAACATGTACAAACCCTCCTTAAATTTTAAATGGCAACATTATTCTGAGGGCAACTGCTTATATATTTGTATTGTAAGATAAATCTTAACAATACAAATACTAAACTATTACTTGCTGTATAACTCAACGATAAGAGTTTCATTAACTGGAACGTCAATATCTTCTCTTGCTGGTTCAGCAATTACTTTACCTGAATAATTTTCAACATTTGCTTCTAACCATTTTGGTAATGTCTTTGGATTTTCAATAAATGTCTTGAATTTTTCAGTTCCTCTGCTCTTTTCTGAAACTAATATTTCATCATTAACAGAAACTTTATATGAAGGAATATCAACTTTCTTACCATTTACTAAGAAATGTCCATGAGTAACTAATTGTCTAGCTTCAGCTCTTGAAGCGCCATAACCTAGCTTATAAACAACGTTATCTAGTCTCATTTCTAGTAACTTAAGTAAGTTTTCACCTGTAATACCTTTCATATGCTCAGCCTTTTCATAGTAAGTTCTGAATTGGCCTTCTAAAACTCCGTATATTCTTCTAGCTTTTTGCTTTTCTCTTAATTGTACTCCGTAGTTAGATAATTT
>NZ_JABUTB010000060.1:0-4454 GCF_021443865.1 Clostridium sp. | reverse complement strand
TGCACTTTTCGCAAATAGGCTTAACTGATGGTCTTACTTTCATCGCTAACCCTCCTTGTAATACTTAGTGGATTTTCCACTTTATTATTTAGCTCTCCATGTTATTCTACCTCTTGTTAGATCATATGGAGAAAGTTCTATTGTAACCTTATCTCCAGGTAGAATTCTTATGAAGTTCATTCTTAATTTTCCTGATATATGTGCTAGAATCTTATGCCCACTTTCTAGTTCAACTTGGAACATAGCATTTGGCAGTGCTTCTAGTACTGTACCTTGCATTTCTATTACATCATCTTTTGACATAAGGTAATCAACCCTCCTTAACAATGCCTTTAAGTTTTAGAAATCTTTTTATTTTTAAATCAGTACCTCTATCCCTTGATATGATAGATGCTTTAATCTCATCATCTACATCCTCTAAAACACTTATATGCTTTAAATTCTTCTGTTTAGGCATCTGAACTGTTTTAGTACTCCCATTACTAAGAATTACATAATCATCACTTAACTGCCCTATTATAACATATAAATGACTTTTATCTCTTCCTCTTTTTGAAAGAACCATTTTCCCAATTAAGTCATTGTTTTGCAAACTTTTCACCTCAATGATTACCTTAGCCATAAATCTACAAGCCACCCTTTGGTATCATGCGAATTTATAACTAAGCAACACTTATCTAATCAGTGTTAATATTTCGGGTCCATCTGGTAAAATTACAATCGTGTTTTCGTAGTGTGCAGATAGACTTCCATCACTAGTTACTACAGTCCAATCATTGCTTAATGTTTTAACTTTATAGTTGCCCACATTAACCATAGGTTCAATAGCTAATGCCATTCCCTCAACCAATTTTGGTCCCCTTCCTGGACGACCATAATTAGGTATATCTGGATCTTCGTGTACAACTCTACCTATACCGTGTCCTACGAAATCTCTTACTACGGAAAAGCCTGCAGCTTCTACGCAGTTCTGTATTTCATGTGATATATCAGTAAGTCTGTTACCTACTTTAGCATATTCAATTCCTTTAAAAAAGCTTTCTTCTGTTACATTAATTAACCTTTCAGCTTCTTTTGTTATACTTCCTACACCAAAAGTTCTTGCAGCATCACCGTGAAAGCCATTAATATTAGCTCCACAGTCCACACTAACTATATCTCCATCTTTTAATACATAACCTCCTGGGATCCCATGAACTACTTGCTCGTTAACAGATATACATAGTGAAGCTGGAAAACCATATAGACCTTTGAATGAAGGTCTTGCTCCATGCTTAGTTATAAATTCTTCTGCTATCCTGTCTAATTCAGCAGTAGTTATTCCTGGTCTTACTTTTTCCTCAATAAGTAGTAATGTTTCTGCTACTATCTTACCTGCAGATCTCATTAGATCAATCTCTTTGTTGTTTTTAATGATGATCATTATTTAACACTCCCTAAGATATTACAGATCCCTTCAAATACTTCATTAATAGCTTTTGTTCCATCTACAATTGAAAGTAAGTTTCTTTCTTTATAAAAATCAATCAGTGGTTGTGTTTGTCTCTCATACACATCAAGTCTTTCAGACACTGTTTCTTCTGTGTCGTCTTTTCTTTGGATTATATCACTTCCACAAACATCACATTTTCCTGCTATCTTTGGTGGATTAAACTTTATATGATAGCTAGCTCCACATGATGGACATACTCTTCTACCAGTCATTCTTTCTAAAATAAATCCAGTAGGTACTTCAATCAGCAAAGCTGTATCAAGTGATTCATTTCTATCTGAAAGGAATCCTTGAAGTGCTTCTGCTTGATGAACTGTCCTTGGAAAGCCATCTAATAAGTATCCATCTTTACAGTCATCTTGTTGTAACCTATCTTTTACCATATTAATAGTAATTTCATCTGGTACTAACTGTCCTTTATCGATGTGCTTTTTAGCTTCTATTCCTAAAGGAGTATTTTCAGAAATGTTTTTTCTAAATATATCTCCAGTAGAAATATGTGGTATTGAGTATCTATTACTAATTGATTTTGCCTGTGTTCCCTTACCTGCTCCAGGAGGACCTAATAATACTATCTTCACGGGCATCATCTCCATTATTAATCTATTTTAAGAATCCTTGATAATGTCTCATTACTAATTGTGAATCTAATTGTCTTGAGAAATCAAGTCCAACACCAACCATAATTAATAATGAGGTTCCACCAAATTGAATTCCTTGTAATTGTGAATTTGAAATTAATATTGGTAGTATTGCTAATAAAGCTGCAAATACTCCTCCAATTAATGATACTTTTGTAAGTACTCTTTCAAAATGCTTTTCTGTTGCTTCTCCTGGTCTTATTCCTGGTACAAACCCTGCTGATTTGTGCAGATTTTCTGCCATTTCATCAGGCTTAAATGTAATTTGTGTATAGAACCATGTAAAGAATATAGTTAATATAGAATAAACTACTGGATACATCCATGTTGATTCATTAAATATACTATATGGATTACTTACTACCCAAATTGCCCAGTTATGATTTGGGAAGAATTCTGCAATTGTCTTAGGGAACATCATAACTGACATAGCAAAGATTATTGCTATAACAGCAGATCCTATTATGCTTAATGGAATGTGAGTGCTTTGCCCTCTCATCATTTTAGATCCAACAGCTTTACCAGCATATTGAACAGGTATTCTTCTTTCTGCTAATGAGAAGAATATTACAATACATAATAACAATATTGCAGCAGCAACAAATAATAAAATACCTATAATAGATATTTTCCCTTGATCCTTTAATGTAAATAATGACATTAAAGTTGTAGGTAACTGTGATACTATATTTACAAATATTAGTATAGATATTCCATTTCCAAATCCTTTAGCAGTAATTTGATCTCCTAACCACATACAGAATGTTGATCCTGCTACTAACGCTATTAAAACTATAATAACTTCATACCATGACATACTGAATGTAGCACCTCTAGCTGCAACCATACTATAAGTTCCAAAAGCAAGAATAAATCCAATTACTATAGATAAAATTCTTGTAATCTTTTGTATTTTCTTCCTTCCTTCTTCACCTTCTTTTGAAAGCTGTTCTAATGAAGGAATTGCTATAGTTAATAATTGAACTATTATAGAAGCATTAATATATGGTGTTACACTTAGCGCAAATATACTAAATTGTCTAAATGCCCCTCCTGATATTAGATCATAGAAACCAAATATAGTTCCACTACTTGCTAAACTCTTTAAAACATCTGTGCGCATTCCAGGAACAGGAATATGTGTTCCTATCCTGAAAATTGCAACTAAAAATATAGTCCATAAAAATCTCTTTTTTAATTCGGGAACCTTCCAGGCATTACGTAGGGTTGATAGCATACTAAATCACCTCAACTTTTCCTCCAGCTGCTTCTATCTTTTCAGCCGCTGATTTTGAGAACTTACATCCTTTTACAGTTAGGCTCTTCTCTAGTGTACCATTTCCTAAAATCTTAACTCCGTCTTTCACCTTACTGATAACTCTTCTTTCAAGTAAAACTTCTGGTGTTATTTCAGTTCCATTTTCAAATATATTTAATCTATCAACATTAATACTTACATATTGTTTAGCAAATATATTTGTGAAACCTCTCTTAGGAAGTCTTCTGTATAATGGCATTTGACCACCTTCAAATCCTGGTCTAACTCCACCACCTGATCTAGCCTTTTGGCCCTTTTCACCTTTTCCAGCATTTCTACCTAAACCTGAACCAGTACCTCTACCAACTCTTTTAGGAGCCTTCTTACTTCCAGCTGCTGGCTTTAATTCATGAAGCTTCATTACTCAATGCACCTCCTCTTACTAAACTTCTTCTACTTTTAGTAGATAGTCAACTTTATTAATCATTCCTCTGATTTGAGGAGTTTCTTCATGTTCTACTGTCTTACCAATCTTTTTTAGTCCAAGGGCATGTGCAGTAGCAATATGGTCTTTTTTTCTTCCAATTAAACTCTTAACAAGAGTAACTTTAATTTTTGCCATTGCTTTTCCCTCCTAACCTAAAATTTCTTCAACAGTTTTGCCTCTTAATTTAGCTATATCTTCAGCTGTTCTTAAGTTTGCTAAACCGTTAATTGTAGCATTTACCATGTTTTTTGGATTGTTTGAACCTAATGACTTAGCTCTAACATCCTTTAATCCTGCTAATTCTAATACAGATCTAGCTGGACCTCCAGCGATAACTCCTGTACCTTCTTTAGCTGGCATTATAAGAACTTTACCAGTTCCAAATTTTCCATATATTTGATGAGGAACAGTTGTTCCAACTATAGCAACACTTACTAAGTGTTTCTTAGCATCTTCTATTCCTTTTTTAATTGCTTCTGGGATTTCTATTGACTTACCCATTCCAACGCCTACGTGCCCGTTCTCATCACCAACAACTACTAGTGCGCTGAATCTGAAGTTTCTACCACCCTTAAC
>NZ_JABUTB010000005.1 GCF_021443865.1 Clostridium sp. | reverse complement strand
AAAGATTTATTAGAATTATACAAAGATGTTAATGAAGAAAAGCTCTTTGAAAACCTAGAATATTTCCTAAAGAAAATTATGCCTATTTGTAATAAATATAATATTAATATGGCAATACATCCTGATGATCCTTCATGGAGTGTATTTGGTTTACCTCGTATTATCATTAATAAGGAAAATATTTTACGTGTTTTAAATACTGTAAATGATCCACATAATGGTGTTACTTTCTGCTCTGGCTCCTATGGAACAAATCCTAAAAATGATTTACCTGATATAATTCGTTCCCTTAAAGGAAGAATACATTTTGCCCATGTTAGAAATTTAAGATTTAATTCACCAACTGATTTTGAAGAAGCCTCACATCTTTCTTCTGATGGCTCCTTTGATATGTACGAAATAATGAAGGCATTATATGAAATTGGATTTAAAGGTCCAGTTCGTCCAGATCATGGTCGAATGATATGGGATGAAGTTGCTATGCCTGGATATGGTCTATATGATAGAGCACTTGGCGCTACTTATTTAAATGGTCTATTAGAAGCAATTATTAAAGGAGATAAATAATATGAAGTTATCCCAAAATGGACTATCAAATAGTGAGTACTTAAGGAAATTAGGCTATGATATTCCTAATTATAATAGATATAAAATTACAGAAAACACAAAAGAAAATCCTAAATGGATTCATTTTGGTGCAGGTAATATATTTCGTGCTTTTCAAGCAAATATTGTACAAACTCTTTTAAATGATAACATCATTGATACTGGTATTATAATTGCTGAAGGCTATGACTATGAAATTATAGAAAAAATTAATAATCCAAATGATAATTACAGCATTCTTGTTACATTAAAATCAAATGGAACTATTAATAAAACTATAATAGGTAGCATAACTGAATCATTAATAGTGGATACAGAAAATGAAAATGATTTTAATAGATTAAAAGAAATATTCAAAAAGGATTCTCTTCAAATGGCAACTTTTACAATTACGGAAAAGGGATATAGTTTATTGGATGGACAAGGTATCCCTCTTCCATCAGTATTAAAGGATATAATAAATGGTCCAGAAAAGCCTAAAAGCTATATTGGGAAAATAGTTTCTCTTCTATATACTCGTTATAAGTCAGGAGAGAAGCCATTAGCTATGGTAAGTATGGACAATTGTTCAAGGAATGGAAGTACATTTCATAGCTCTGTATTAGAAGTGGCTAACAAATGGCTTGAAGGTAAATTTGTTGAAAAAGAATTTATTAATTATATTAATGATGATAATAATGTGTCTTTTCCATGGACTATGATTGATAAAATAACACCCCGCCCATCCTCTTCAATAGAGTCTCTTTTAAAAAATGATGGATTTGAAGAAATTGAACCTATAGTAACAAGTAAAAATACTTTTATAGCCCCATTTGTAAATGCTGAAGAATGTGAATATTTAGTTATAGAAGATAATTTTCCAAATGGTCGTCCACCATTAGAAAAGGCTGGCGTTATATTTACTACAAGAGATAAGGTCGAAAAAGTTGAAAAGATGAAGGTATGCACTTGTTTAAATCCACTTCATACAGCTCTTGCTATCTTTGGATGCCTTCTTAGTTATGAATCAATCTCTAAGGAGATGGAAAATAAACACTTAGGAAAATTAGTTGAAATTATCGGTTATAAAGAAGGTCTTCCTGTAGTTGTAAATCCAGGTATATTAGATCCAAAGGATTTCATTGATACTGTTATAAATGTAAGACTTCCAAATCCTTTTATCCCTGATACTCCACAACGAATAGCTACAGATACTTCCCAAAAACTATCCATTCGTTTTGGTGAAACAATAAAGGCTTATAGTAATTTGAATATATTAAATGCTAATGATTTAAAATTTATTCCTCTTGTCTTTGCTGGATGGCTTCGTTATCTTATGGCTATAGATGATAATGGAAATTTATTGGAATTAAGTCCAGACCCAATGTTAAAATCCTTAATTCCAATTATGTCTACTATTAAACTTGGTGATAATAAAAACTTTGAAGAAATATTAAGGCCTATACTTAAAGATAATAAAATTTTTGGAGTAAATTTATATAAAGTAAATATGGCTACTACTGTTTGTAATTATTTTAAAGAAATGGTATCTGAAATAGGTGCAGTTAAAAGAACCTTAGAAAAATACCTATAAGGAGGTTATTATGAAAGATTTTATTAATGAGGATTTTTTATTAAAATCAGAAACTTCAAAGAAATTATATAAAAACTTCGCCTGTAAAATGCCAATTATAGATTTTCATAATCACTTAAATCCAAAGGATATATATGAGGATAAAATATATAATAATATTGCAGAAGTTTGGCTTGAAGAAGACCATTATAAATGGCGTGCTATGCGTTCATATGGAATAAATGAGAATTCTATAACTGGTAATTCTCCTGACTATGAAAAATTTCTAGCATGGTCCGAAACTGTCCAAAACTTAATTGGGAATCCCCTATATCATTGGACACATCTTGAACTTAAGAATTACTTTGGAATAGATATTCCATTATCTCCTGATACTGCAACTATGATATGGGATGAATGTAATAAAAAACTAACCTCCAAAGAGTATTCCATTCGTAATCTTCTTAAGATGCAAAATATAGAAATTCTATGTACTACAGATGATCCTATTGATAGCTTAGAATATCACAAGAAGCTTAAAGATGAAAATTTTCAAATAAAAGTGTTACCAACCTTCCGTCCTGATAAAGCAATTGATATTGAAAAAGACGATTTTGATATCTATATACAAAAATTAAGTAAAGTTACTACCAAAGAAATAAATAATATTTCTCATTTAGTAGATGTATTAAAAAATAGACTTTTATATTTTATAGATAATGGTTGTTTTATAAGTGATCATAGCATAGAAGGAAGCTTTTCTATATCTACTACTGAAAATGAAGCTAATACTATTTTTCAAAATAGACTATCTGGAATAAGCCCCTCCCCTATTGAAGCTTCTAAATATAGGGGTTTCATATTAAAAAAGCTAGGCTATGAATATGCTAGACATAATATAACTATGCAATTGCATATTGGTGCTCTACGAGATAACTCTACCCGTATATTAAAAATGGTAGGTGCTAATTCAGGAATAGATAGTATGAATGATTTCAATTATGCTAAAGCTCTTAGTTCATTATTAAACTCCCTAGATACTACTAATGAACTTCCAAAGGCAATATTATATTGTTTAAATCCAAAAGACTTGGAAATGCTTTCAACAATGTGTGGTAATTTTCAAAGTAATAAAACTGGAATTAAGGGGAAAATTCAATTAGGAGCTCCATGGTGGTTTTCAGATAATAAATTAGGAATTGAAAATCATATAGATATATTATCCTCTACAGGTATGTTTTCTACTTTTGTTGGTATGGTTACTGATTCAAGAAGCTTTTTATCTTTCCCAAGACATGAATACTTTAGAAGAATTTTATGTAATAAAATAGGACTACTTATAGATAATGGTGAATATCCAGATGACTTTAATTATCTAGGAAAACTAATAGAAAATATTTGTTATTATAATTCTAAAAACTATTTTTCTATATAAGGCACTTTCTTATTCCATATATATAATATAATGGAGGAAAATTATATGGCCTATGTTGAAAAAAAGCCTATAAAAAGAAGTACCCTTAGATTATTTATGGGAAAAGCTTATTATAGAAGTAAAAAATATATACAGTGGTATTTTTCCAATAAGTCTTACAGTAAAAAAATTAATAATGAAAACTTAAACTACTTAGTATTTACACACAAAACTCCACTTTATAGAAAGTTAAAAGATGTGGATATGTATTTACAAAAAAATAAAGTTGAAAATTTAAAACTAGCATTAAAAAAGCTTAATGGATTAGAAATTAAACCAGGTGAATACTTTTCTTACTGGAAGGCTATAGGCAAGCCAAGCTACAGGAAAGGATATAAGGATGGGGTTGTATTATGCCCTGATGGCAGCTTTAAACCTGGAGTTGGTGGAGGCCTTTGTCAGCTATCAAATTTAATTTATTGGATGACCCTTCACACACCTTTAACTGTAACAGAAAGATATAGACATAGCCATGATGTATTTCCAGATATAAAAAGAACTCAGCCCTTTGGTTCAGGAGCTACTTGTTTTTATAATTATTTAGATTTAGAAATCAAAAACACTACCAATACTAAATATCAGCTTGTTCTATTTCTTACTGATAAACACTTAGTTGGTGAATGGAGAGCTACAGAGCCCTGTAACTATAGTTATGAAATATATGAAAAAGAGCATTCTATGACTCCTGGCTTCTTTGGACATTATATTAGAAACAATGTGATTTATAGAAAAGTGTACAACCTTAATAATGAATTATTAAAGGATGAATATATTTGCGAAAACCATGCCTTTATGATGTACCAACCATACTTAAGTAATGAACAATGCGTAATGGATAATGCATAATTGATGTGAAAACTCCTTTCGGAGTTTTGGTGAATGAAAGAATGAAAAGCCTCTTTGCTGAAGCAAAATTGGCATGAAAAAATGAAAGAATTATGGATTAAATTCCAAGAGAATTTATATTTTTTTTAACTCAGCTTGTCTGAGTTATTTCATCAATTATGCATTACGCATTATCAATTATGCATTAAAAAAACTGCCCTCAGGCAGTTTTTTAGCTATATGATTTTTTTAAGGCTTTTAGTACAACTTTTGGATCTTTTTTATATGGTGTTACTGGTATTACTTCTTTATTTTTTACTCCTAGTAGTGTATATACAGCAATTCTTGCAGCACGTACTGAATACTCTTCTGTAAATACCATATCTTCTGGAATCTCAACGAATTGACCGATCATAGCAAAGTTAGTTGAACCTTCTGGCACTACTTTAGGTCTATCTGTAAACTTTCTTGGTTGGAATTGTGAATCTATATATGGCATCATACATGGAATTACATTTACTACTGAATCCATAATTTCGTCAATATCATTTTCAAAATGAAGATGATAAATAAGTTCTGTTAATATTTCTTTTCCTGTACAATCTTTCATTGGCTTATTTACATAATCACCTTTTTTATCTGTATAAAGTCCATATCCCCAAAGAATAGTTGTATCCATTGGTTGGTTTTTGAAATGTGGTTGTGCTGCTACTACTATACTCATTAACCAGCTTGAATCTTTAAAAGTCATTAATGCTCCACTTCCTGGTATATTTCCTGAAAATTGTTCAATAAGCTTTAATAACTTATTTCCTTTACAAGTAACCGTAAAGCTTTCCCAATTAGTGTTATCTGGATTTTTAAAGAATGGTGTTGGATTGCCAAGTCCAATCTTTTTCTTAGCAACTTTTTCCCAAAGCTCTCCTGAAATAGGCTTTTCTACATTATATTCTGGTGCTGTATTAAAATCTCCTAATGTTGCATTATCAGTCATACATCCAGTAGTCATAATACATATATCATCATCTTTTAATTGTATTATTCTCTCTCCTTCATTCTCCTTTATATGAATTGCTGTTGCTGTTATTTTATCTCCTGGCTTAAAATCAATATTTGTAACTGTAGCATTTATACTAAAATCTACATTTTTACTAACTAAATACTCTTTTAAAGGAAGAATAACTGATTCATATTGGTTATACGGTGTACGAGTTACCCCTTCTAAAGTTTCAATTCTTGAAAATTCAAATATCATACGTTCCATATACCTTTTAAATTCAAATAAACTAGACCACTTTTGAAAAGCAAAGGTAGTTTGCCACATATACCAAAAATTAGTAGTAAAGAAATGTGGTGTATGTCTAAACCAGTCTTCTATAGTTAAATCATCTAATTTTTCTTCTGGCATCATCATTAATTTTCCTAATGCTAAACGATCAGCATTATTAAATCCCATTTTAGTTACATCTATTATCTTACCGTCTTTGTCAATTAAACGCGCTTGAGAATGAGTTGGATGTAGCTTATCAAAATTTAATATTTCTTCAGTTACACTCATTCCAGGCATATCAATTGATGGTATAGATTTAAGTAAATCCCAAAAATTCTCGTAAGTTTCTTCATTTAGCATTCTGCCACCACGTGCAATAAATCCAGTCATAGAATTTCCAGCCCCATCATTACTTCCACCTAAAACCTTAAGACCTTCAATTATATGAATATTTTCTCCTTGAAAATTACAATCCCTTATTAAGTATGTTGCACCTGCTAATGAAGCAAGCCCTCCTCCAATAAAGTAGGCTTCCTTTCCATGATTATCTTCAAAGCTTTCACTAAAACTTACAAAGTCTTCTTTTTTTTCTTTATTATCTTTTATTTTCTTTGCAGCAGCTGCCACAGCAGCTGCTCCTGCTATAGCTCCAACAATTAATAAAGGATTTACTTTACTATTATTTCCTTTTTTACTCATACCGCTATTCCTCAACTTTCATTATATAGTATCTCTTTTATTTAATTATAATTTATTAAATAATAAAAGTATTTTAAAATTTTCATATTAAATATTTGTATACTATAAAAATACAGCACATAAAGCGCTGCATTCTTTTACTATTTTCTTGATAGCTCATCCAAATATTTGACTGCACTTAAAGAAGCTATATTGCCTTCCCCAGCTGACTTTATATATTGATATGGCTTACCGACACAATCACCTGCAGCAAAACATCCCGCTATATTAGTTTTCATTAACCTATCCACAGCAATATGTCCATCTTCCATCTTTAAACCTGGAACTAACTGTCCTGGAGAAATTGAATCTTTTAAAATAAACACAGCATTAGTTTCTATTTCACTATTTTTTAAAATTAATTTATTTACCTTTAAATCTCCAACAACTTCTTCAGGCTTATCTTCTACTAATGTTACATTATCATTTAAGCTATAAGTTCCCTTATACATAGGAACATAATATACTTTTCCTGCAATTTCAGAAACATAATTTGTTTCATCTTCCGCTTCTTTATTATGACCTATTATAGTTACAGTTTTATTTTTGTATAAAGGTGCATCACAAGTTGCACAATATCCTACACCTTTTCCTAAAAATTCTTCTTCTCCTTTAATAGGTTTTGTATATTCTATTCCAGTAGCGATAATAATAGATTTTGCTTCAAAGGTTTTATCATTTGCCATTAAAGCAAAATATTCTCCCATAGCATATATGCTATTTATTCTTTCCTCTATTATTTCAATATTCATTTCATTTAAATGCTCTTGAAACTTTTCTTTTAATAATTCTCCAGTAACATTATAAAATCCCAAATAATTATTTATTTTAGGTGCCTTAACTATTTTATTAGTTAAGTTTTTATTGCCAAATATAATAAAATCTTTATTTCTTATTCTTGCATTTAATGCAGCTGATATTCCTGCTGGACCACTTCCTATAATAGCAATATCATATCTTTTATCCAAAATACTACCTCTATTATAGATGCTTAATTACAGCTTCCTTTAAAGAATCCTTTGGCATAAATCCTACTAAAGTATCAACTGGAGTACCATTTTTAAATATCATTAAAGTTGGAATACTTGAAATTTGATATTTATTTGCTAAATTTTCATTTTCATCAACATCAATTTTTACAAATCTTGCATTGCTGACTTCCTTAGAAACTTCTTCAACAACTGGAGCAATCATCTTGCATGGACCACACCAAGTTGCCCAGAAATCAACTAGTACAACGCCTTCATAATTTAAAACTACTTCATTAAAATCTACTTCTGATACATGTTGAACCATATAAATCTACCTCCTGATATACCCCTAAGGGGTATTAATAAATTAATTTTACTATACTCCTATTTAATTAGTCAATATTCTCTATAATATTCTGTCCATTATTCACAAATTTATTTCTTTAAATTTAAAAATTGTGATTCGTATAATTCCTTATACAAGCCTTCTTTTTCAAGAAGTTCTTCATGACTTCCTTTTTCCTCTATTCCCTTATCTGTTAAAACCAATATTTCATCTGCATTTTTTATAGTAGATAATCTATGAGCAACAACTATTGTAGTTCTGCCTTTACATAACTCTTCTAAAGATTTTTGAATCATATATTCTGTAGTATTATCCAAAGCAGATGTTGCTTCATCTAAAATTAAAATTGGTGGATTCTTTAAAAATACTCTAGCAATAGATATTCTTTGTTTTTGTCCACCAGAAAGTTTAACTCCTCTTTCTCCTATATAAGTATCATAACCATCTGGTAAGTTCATTATAAATTCATGTATATTGGCTCTTTTAGCTGCTATAATTACCTCTTCATCAGTAGCTTCATGATTACCATATAGAATATTTTCCTTAATAGTTCCAGTAAATAAGAATACATCCTGTTGAACTATTCCAATATTTCCTCTTAATGATTCTAAAGTAATTTTATATATACTTTTATTATCTATTGTAATATCTCCACTACTTACATCATAAAATCTTGGAATTAAATTACAAAAAGTAGTTTTCCCTCCTCCAGATGGACCAACTAATGCCAGCATCTTTCCTGCTTCAATTTTTAAGTCAATACCTTCTAATATACTCTTTTCTTCATAGCTAAAGTGAACATCTTTAAATTCAATATCTCCTTTAACATTTTTTAATTCTATATCACCATCTTCTTCTACTTCTTCATCTATAATTGATATAAATCTTTTAAATCCAGTCATACCATTTTGATATTGCTCCATAAAGCTTACTAATTTCTTTATTGGTTGTGTAAATAGTTTGATATATAATAAATAAGCAAAGAAATCTCCTAAATTAATATAATTAAAATAAGTAAATATTCCACCTGCTATTAATGAAATATAATCTAATATATCTATACCAAAACCTACGCCTGCACCATATTCAGCCATTACTTTATAGGCTCTTGCTCTAGCTTTTTTAAATCTATTATTTCCTCTTTTGAACTTGTCTATCTCATATTCATGAGATACAAAAGCCTTTGTTATTCTAATTCCTGAAAGTGAGTTTTCAAGATTTGAATTTACCGCTGAAGTTTCAACTCTAGTTTCCATAAATGCATTAAGCATTTTATTTTTTTGCTTCCAAGTAAATAAAACTATAAATGGAATAAATGCAAATATAATTAAAGTTAGTGGAATGTTTATTGTGCATAATACTATAAATGATCCTAAAAGCATAACCACTGAAATAAATAAATCCTCTGGTCCATGATGAGCTAGTTCTGATATATCCATAAGATCATTTATCATTCTACTCATTAAATCTCCAGTTTTATTATTATCAAAATATGTATTAGGTAGTTTTTGTAAATGTAAAAACATATCCTTTCTCATATCTCCTTGCATATGGACCCCCATAACATGTCCATAATATTGCATGAAGTATGCACATGCAGCTTTAACTAAATAAATTATTATTAATGTAATTGCAAAAACAGCAAGCATTCTAATATCTCTATTAGGAATACTATCATTTACTAATGTTCTAGTCATCATAGGATAAACTAAATCACAAGCTGCAGCTATTAAGGCAACTGAAATGTCTAAGAAAAATAATTTCTTATGTGGCTTATAATAACTAATAAATCTTTTTACCATGTATAACCTCCTATGTTGCTACAAATTATTATTACTTAATAATAGCTTTATTTAGTAATTATTTCAAGTATCTCTTATAATTTACCTATAAATATCAACTATTAAGCCTTGTATTTCATCTATAGATGCAGCAACGTTAAGATTTTCCATTTCTCCTTTTAAAAGTGACTCTGTTAATTCTTCTAGTTTTTTATCTATTGTATCTACAGTTATAAAATATTGTGTTTGCCAAAAGCTTATATCCTTTTTAGTGTCATACATAAATTTTAATATAGATTCTAAATACTCTTTAATAATTTTCTTATATGCAAGCACATCACCATAGGTTTTAGTAATTACTAATCTACTTCCCTTTTTATGAATGTCCTCAATCATTTTCTTTAATTGCTCTTCTGATTTTCTATCTCTTGCTTGATTAAAGCTTTGGGAAAAATCTTTTTTTTCAGATACTATTTTTCTATCTTGACTAACTATACTTTTTCTATTAATTCTTCCAATTTCCATAATCTTCACCCTCTCATAAATTATTATAACATTAAAAATTATTAAGCTCACTTTTTATATGTATTATTATTAATAAAAATAAATACAATATATTTATATAGGTTTTTCATAAAATATTTTTAAATTTTGGAGGTTTTTAAATGTGGTTTAACAAAGAATCTAAAGAAATTGTAAATGAATTATCCACTGATTTAATAAATGGCCTTTCCTCTTCGGAAGCCAAACTACGATTAGATAAAAATGGATTAAACAAAATTCAAGGAAAAAAGAAAAAATCTATATTTCAACTTTTCTTAGCTCAAATTAATGATATTATGATTTATATTTTATTAATTGCTGCTATTATTTCTTTTGTAGTTGGAGAAATTAGTGATTCAATTATTATCTTAATAGTAATATTTATTAATGCCATTATAGGAGTTATACAAGAGTCTAAGGCTGAAAAGGCTTTAGAAGCATTAAAAAGTATGTCAACTCCAAGGGCAATTGTGAAAAGAGATGGAAATATTATAGAGATACCCTCAGAAGAAGTTGTAGTTGGAGATATTATAATTATTGACGCTGGAAGATATATTCCTGCTGATTTAAGAATAGTTGAATCTGCTAACTTGAAAATTGAAGAATCAGCCTTTACTGGTGAATCTGTTCCTTCTGAGAAAGACTCTAATGTAATTACAGAAAGTGAAGAAGTTCCTATAGGTGACCAACATAATATGGCATTTATGTCTACCTTAGTAACCTATGGTAGAGGTACTGGAATAGTTGTTAATACAGGCATGAATACTGAAATAGGTAAAATAGCTAAAATGCTTGATTCAGAAGATGAAAGTTCTACACCACTTCAAAAAAAGTTAGCTGAACTAGGAAAAATTCTTGGCTTTGCTGCTGTAGGAATTTCAATAATTATGTTTGTAATATCTATATTCCAAGGTAGAGATCTATTAGAGATGTTCATGACTTCTATTAGTTTAGCTGTTGCTGCTATTCCGGAAGGATTACCAGCTATAGTAGCTATTGTGTTAGCTCTAGGTGTTCAAAGGATGATTAAAGAAAATGCAATTATTAGAAAATTGCCTTCTGTTGAAACCTTAGGTTCTGTTAATATAATATGTTCAGATAAAACAGGTACATTAACTATTAATAAGATGACAGTTAAAAAATATTATGTGAATGGACAAATATATGACTTAGAATCAATAGATATTAATAATAAAGAAACTGAACTTCTAACCCATGGAATGATTCTCTGTAATGATGCCACTTCAAAGGATGGAGTTCAAACTGGAGATCCAACAGAAGTTGCCTTAATTGATGTTGGAAATAAAATTAATATATTTAAAGATGACCTAAATAAAAATTTTAAAAGAGTTAATGAAATTCCTTTTGACTCTGATAGAAAGCTTATGACTACTGTAAATTCATATGAAAATAAATACTATGTATTTACAAAAGGTGCTATAGATAGCATCTTAAAAATTTCTAATAAAATATTGATTAATGGTGAAATTAAAGAATTTTCTAAGGAAGAAAAAAACAAAACATTAAATGCTTCTAATTTAATGTCAGATGATGCCTTAAGAGTTCTAGCCCTTGCTTATAAACCCATAGACAATGAACATGTACCAATAGATGAATTAGAAAATGATTTAATATTTATTGGACTTATGGGAATGATAGATCCTCCTAGAGAAGAAGTAAAAGGTTCTATTGAATTAAGTAAAAACGCTGGTATTAGAACTATAATGATAACTGGAGACCATAAAAATACTGCTGTGGCCATTGCTAAAGAACTTGGAATTGTAAATGATATTTCCGAAGCAATGTCTGGAAGTGAAATAGATAGTTATTCGGAAGAGGAATTCACAAAGATTGTTAATAATTATAAAGTATTTGCAAGAGTATCACCAGAACATAAGGTAAGAATAGTGAAAGCTTTTAAGTCCTATGGAAATATAGTTTCTATGACAGGTGATGGTGTAAATGATGCTCCATCTTTAAAAGCAGCAGATATTGGAGTTGCTATGGGCATTACTGGAACAGATGTAGCTAAAGGTGCTGCTGATATGGTATTAACAGATGATAACTTTACTACAATAGTTAAAGCAGTAGAAGAAGGAAGAAATATTTTTAATAATATAAAAAAATCCATAATTTTTCTTTTAAGTTGTAACTTAGGTGAAGTAATTGCTTTATTTATAGCAATACTTTTAAATTGGCCTGCTCCTCTTTTACCTATTCATATCCTTTGGGTAAACTTAATAACAGATAGTTTCCCTGCATTATCCTTAGGTGTAGACCCAGGTGATAAAGATGTAATGAAGCTTCCTCCAAGAAACCCAAAAGAAAGCCTTTTTGCTGGTAGAATTGGGATACTATTGATTCTAAATGGAATATTAATAGGTGCTAATACCTTATTTGCATTTTTATTAGGTGAATATTTATATCCTGACTCATTAAGGCATGCTCAAACTATGGCATTTGTTGTTCTTAGTGTTTCTCAACTTTTCTATTCTCTAGCTATGAGAAATGAAACAAAATCACTATTCCAGGTTGGGATATTTAAAAATAAATGGCTAATAGGATCATTATTATTAGGTATAGCCCTTCAATTTGCTATAATAACTATTCCTTTTACAGCTGATATATTTAAAGTATACTCTCTTAGTTTAAAGGACTGGGGAATAGTATTATTAATTTCATTAATTCCTTTTGCAATTAACGAAATTGTTAAAGTTTTCTTTAGGGAAAGTGATAAGAAAAAAGCTTCTAAACAGCTATAATAAGAATATAGAAATATAAATAACATCAATATAATAAGGAGCTGTCGCGACAGCCCCTTAATTCTTTAATTCTTTAAATTTTTCATTATAGAAATTCCCACTTGTTAATACTCCGTTATTTATTGAATAAATCTTATCTGCCACTTTTTCTGCAAAACTCATATCATGAGTTATAATTAGCATACTCATACCATCCTTAGCTAAAGACCTTATTAATTCTGAAACTTCTCCAGTTAAGCCTGGATCTAAAGCTGATGTAGGTTCATCAAAGCACATAAGCTTTGGATTTAAAGCTAAGGCTCTACCAATAGCAACTCTTTGCTTTTGACCACCTGATAGCTGATATGGATATTCATGTATCTTATCTTTAAGACCTAAAAAACTCAAAATTTCCTTGGCATTTTTTACTGCAATTTCTTCTGGTTGTCCTAAAACTCTTTTTGGTGCTTCTATCAGATTATCTAAAACATTCATGTGAGGAAAAAGATTGAAATTTTGAAAAACTAGTCCAATTTCTCTTCTTGCCTCATTAAATTTCTTCTTATCTGCATAAATTCCTTCGTTACATAAGTACTTTCCATCTATTTCTATAGTGCCACTATCACAATACTCAAGTCCATTTACACATCTTAATAGTGTAGTTTTCCCACCACCAGAAGGTCCTACTATTACTACTACCTCTCCAGAATTTACTTCTAAATCTATTCCCTTTAGAACTTCTGAATTTCCAAATTTCTTTTTTAATCCTTGAATTTTTAGCATAGTATCCCCCCTACTCATAATAGTTAAACTTTCTTTCTATTAATTCTAATATTTTTGTTATTAATCCATTAAAAATTAGATATACAATGGCAACTACTACAAAAGGCATAATAGATGATATTCTATTGGCTGCAATCTTAGCGATTTTCAATAATTCATCTAAGCCTACAACATATATTAAAGCTGTATCCTTTACTAATGTAACTACTTCGTTAGCTACTGGTGGAAATATTCTCTTTAATGCTTGTGGCATTATTATTCTAAAAAATGTGTCCTTCTTAGTTAACCCAAGAACTTCTGCACCTTCAAATTGCCCTTTATCTATTGATAAAATACCTGCTCTAAATATTTCTCCAAAGTAAGCTCCATAGTTTAATACCATTGCTAATATAGCTGCTGGAAATCTTGGAATATTTATATTTATTAATGGTAGTCCAAAAAATATAAATAATATTTGAAGCAATAAAGGAGTTCCTCTTAAAACTAATACATATATTCCTGTTAATGATTTAATTGCCTTTATCTTAGATAATCTTCCAAGTGCAATTATAACTCCTAAAGGTATTGATAGTATTAGTGTTATTAAAAAAATTTCAATTGTTACCTTTAGTCCTTCTATCACTTGAGGAAAAAAAGCTATTATTTCATTTATTAGTTCCAAAATAAACCCCTCCTGTATTTTTATTTAGCAATAATATCTTCACCAAACCACTTTTTAGATATTTCTCCTGCTATTCCTTCATCTACTAATTCTTTAAATGCCTTATTAAAAGCTTCAACTAATTCTTTATCATCTTTTCTCATACCTACAGCATAGGATTCTTCTCCAAAGTCTTCATCTAATACTTTATACTTCTCAGAGCCTCTTTGATTAATATAGTACTTAGCTAATATTTCATCTGCCACTACTGCATCTAATCTTCCTGCTTCTAAATCCATTAAAGCTTCATTATTAGTATCGAAAGTTACTAATTTACCGTCTTTAAAAGTAGTTATTATATCACCATCTGATTCTATTGCATCCACTGCACTTGATTGATTTTGAGCCCCAACTACAACACCTTTTAAATCAGCTTTAGAATTAATTTCTGAATCTGCTAATGTTATAATAACTTGTCTATTATTTAAATAAGAAATTGAAAATTCCACTTTTTCCTTTCTTTCTTCAGTAACACTATATCCATTCCAAATAAAATCTATATTACCATTGTTAAGCTCTGTTTCCTTCATACTCCAATCTATTGGTTGAAGTTCAATTTTCTTACCTAGCTTCTTTTCAATTTCCTTTGCCAAATCTATATCAAAGCCTGTATATTCCCCATTTTCATCTTTAAATCCCATTGGTACGAAGGTATCATCAAAACCAAGTACTAATTTTTCTTTTTCTACATAGCTTTCACTTTTTTTCTCTCCACAGGATATTAATGTAATAGCTAATATTGACATTAATACTACTGATAATATTTTTCTTCTAACCTTTAAATTCATAAATAATTCCCCCTTAAATATTTATCACAACGCTTTTCTTATTTATTACTTTACTACACTAAAGTAATAAAGTCAACAAATATATTAAATTTTTTGAAAATAAAGAGGTAGCATATGCTACCTTTTTATTTTAATCTAGTTCCTTCTTTTTCTTGAACTATCTTTCCTTCTTTCATTAAACCACCAAGAGCCATTTTAAAGTAATTCTTACTTGTATTAAATGTTACCTTTATATCTTCTGGTTTAGACTTATCATTAAATGGCATAAATCCACCATTCTTCTTTAAATACTTTAATATATCTTCTTGAATTTTTTCTCTTTCACTTAATCTTTTCTGTCTTGGAGTTAGGCCTATTACTCCATCTTCATATAGTCTTCTAACCCTTAGCTTCATTTCAGTTCCTGGATATATTTCAGTATAATACTCATTTGGTAAAATTAATCCTCTATATTTAGAATCAATAGCAATATGTACTGTTCCACCTTCAGTTTTACCATATACTTGACCTATTACTTCATCGCCAATCTTATATTCTTTTCCATCTTCGTTAGCAATTAAAATATAATCTTCAACATCTGTAGTTGCAGCTATTCTATCTGTTTTATCTAAATAAATGTAAAATAAATATTTACTTCCTGTATGTAGTTTGTATCTTTGCTCCTTTAAAGGTACAAAAATATCTCTATCTAATCCAAAATCTACAAAAGCACCGAATTCTGTTTGAAAAACTACTTTTAAATATCCTACTTCTCCAACTGTTACTAAAGGCTTTTTAAAAGTTGCAATTGGTCTATCCTTTGAATCTCTATAAACAAAAACCTCTATTTTATCCCCAACATTAATTTCTTTTCCTTCTGTCATTGATTTAGGTAATAATACGTCTGTTTTACCTTCATCCCCTAAATAATATCCAAATTCTTTTTCTCTTTTAACTTCTAATAAATTATATTTACCTATGTTAACCATCTTTCCTCCTGATTTTATAAGTATTCCCTACTAATATTTACATAATTAATTGCAGATTGCTCTATATGTGCAATTTCTTCTTCTGTAAGCTTTCTTACTACTTTAGCAGGGCTACCCATAATAAGAACGCCTTCTTCAAATTCCTTATATTGAGTTACTAAAGAACCAGCACCTATAATACTATTCTTTCCTATTTTTGCTCCATTTAGTATAATTGATCCCATACCTACTAAAACATTATCAGCAATACTACATCCATGAATAATTGCTCTATGACCTACAGTTACATTTTTACCTATATTAGTTTCGCAATCAAAATCTACATGAACAACTGAGTTTTCTTGAATATTGGTATTTTCCCCAATATGAATTTTACTCATATCACCTCGTATAGTAGTTCCGAACCAAATATTAGCATTCTTTTCTATTACAACGTCTCCTATTATATCAGCACTATCTGAAATATAGCAAGTCTTATCTATAGCTGGTTTAATTCCCTTAAAATCTAAAATCATTTTTCATCCCTCCAAATTGTTTTATTAAAGTTATTTTATCACTCCTTAATATTATTGTCATTATTTACACTTGTTAAATACTATATATATAATATAACAATTTATTGTAAGGGGCTTAAGTTGGGAAGGAAAAAAAGTAAGGATATAGATAACTTTGATAAATCAAATATTAAATATTACTATGGAATAGCAAATTATGATACAGTCTATTCAACTGGTAAAATTGCTCCTATGGATGCATATGAATATGCATATAAGCTTGGATTAAATTTTATGTTTACCACAGATCATAATTCTTATCTTTCTGATGAAGTATATATAAGGGAAAGTAAGTACTCAAAATTTCAAAGCAGTAAAATCTATGCATCTAGAATTCGAAAAAAATATACTGACTTTATTCCTTTAGTAGGATTTAAATGTAGTACTAATCAATATGGTGATATAAATATAATTAACAGTAATAACTTCTTTACTAATATAATTGAAGATTTTAAAATCCTAACATTATGGATGCTTAATAACATAGATGCTTTTATAACCTTTAACTATATAAATAAAAACACCAAACTACTTAACTATAATGAAGTTCTAAATAAAATAATAACTTCTGTAGAGGTTAATAGTAAGCTTCAAAAAAATGATAAATATTATTACAACTTATTAGATTTAGGATGGATGTTAGGCGCTATAAGTAAATATAGTATAAATAATATGCTTAACTTAGGTGAATCTGAAAATTTAACAGTTTGTATTTGTAATAACCTATCAACCTCAAATATAATTTCTGCATTTAGAGAAAGAAGAACTTACTCAACAGAATCTAGATATTTAAAGTTTTACTTTACT
Source organism: Clostridium sp. (assembly GCF_021443865.1). Lineage (GTDB taxonomy): Bacteria > Bacillota > Clostridia > Clostridiales > Clostridiaceae > Clostridium. Next base: position 14,374 of record NZ_JABUTB010000005.1, on the reverse strand, counting down.
ATTAATGATGAATTTATGGGAGACGAAATTTTTATATCATCTTCTAAGATAAGATTTATGATTTTTGCAGAAGATATGAAATATAAGATTAAAGAGATTCAAATAATAAGCAATAATGGAAAAATAATAAGAACCATTGAGAATATCAACTTAAATAGTATTAAATATTTATATGAACATAAGAAAGAAGATAATGAATCTTGGTATATTATTAAAATAATAGAAGATGATAATAGAGTAGCATTTAGCTCTCCAATTTTTATAATTAAAACTAGCCAAACTCTTTAAATAAAAAAACAAATAAATAAACATGACATTACTTTATAGAATGTCATGTTTATTTATTTTCAAAGCTTTTATTTTCCTTGATTTTTTAAATGTTTAACTCTATTAGGCTTAGCCTTTGGTCTAATTTCTATTTTCTTTTCTTTCTTCTTAGGTCCACCTGTATTATGTATATCCATAAACCACATAAAGAACCAAAGAATAACTATAGTAAATATCATAGTTACCCAAGGATTTGTTGATTTAACAAATATTTGAACCAAGAATAAAGCTACAGATATAGCTAATATAATCCATTTGTTTACTCTTACCTTTGAAAATACGTACTTTCTTCCAAGTGTGAATGATAAAGCCATTAATCCGATAGTAATAGCAATATATACTATATAAAATAATATGTTGCCCACAGTATAATTCCTCCTTTGAAAGCTTCTTATTATATATTAAAAGAAATACCCTATTTTTTCAAGATAAATAAATTTATTTATTTTTACATATTGCATTTTTATAAATTATTATTCTTTAGTAAAGTTTTAGCAATATATTAATTATTATGAATATTTTTATTAAATTTATTAAAATACCCTTCTAATTTAAATAATTATTTGATAAAATATATTAAGCAATAAAAAAATGTTAAAATGAGGTGATTTTATGAGTATAAACCTTACTAATCAATTGGATGAATTAGATTATCAAATATTAGAATTATTAATAAAGGATTGTAGAACTCCATACTTAGAAATAGCTAGAATATGTCATGTTAGTGGTGGTACAATTCACGTTAGAATGAAGAAAATGGAAGAGCTTGGTATAATTAAAGGAACAAGAATTCTATTAAATTTACCTAAGCTTGGTTATGACGTATGCTGTTTTGTAGGAATATATATAGACAAGACCTCTTCTTACGATTTAGTTTTTGAAGAATTATCAAAAATTAAAGAAGTAGTAGAGTTACATTTAACTACTGGTACTTATAGCGTATTTGCAAAAGTAGTATGCAGAAATATTACTGACCTTCAAAACATATTGTTAAACAAAATCAATCCAATTTCTGGGATTCAAAGAACTGATACTATCATTTCTTTAAATCAACCTATTGACAGAAATATTACTATATAGAGTATAAATCCTATTTTATTGGTTAAACTATTTTCATAACCGATAAAAGGGAGGATTTTTATGAAAGTATTAGATTCAATTGTTCTTATTTTAGTTATTGTTGGAGCTGTTAACTGGGGGTTGATTGGATTTTTCCAATATAATCTAGTTAACAACTTATTCGGCTTCATGCCTGCTTTAGAAAGAGTAATCTATGCGTTAGTAGGTATTGCTGGACTATATTCACTTTCATTTTTCGCAAAAAACAGATATATTAATTCAGAGGAATAATATGATATAAAGGGAGTAATAATTTACTCCCTTTATATTTATAATATTATAAAATTTATAACCTAATTATTTAATAATAACAATATCATATATAATAAGGAGCTGTCGCGACAGCCCCTTATTAATTATTTATTTCATTTCTTTAATAATATCAAACAATTCTATTGCTGCTTCTCTTGGACCATCTTTTTCTTTTCCTTCTAAAGCTAAACAAGTTTTAATTTGTCCAACTTTAACAGTTCCCTTAAACATAGAATCAAAATATCTTTCTATTAAAATATTAGTTTCTTCTTGCTTTTGTGCTGGTCCAAATGGATTTGCAAAGAAACTTTCAACTAATCCCTTTTCTGATGTAGTTCCTTTAGCCATTCTAGCTCCTGATTTAAATACCTTTATTGCATCTTCTGGAGTCTTAAAGTATTCAATTGAGTTATCCCTATCCTTAACTTCTGTATAGTTATTTGCATATAGGAATAAATCTACTTCATAACCTTTAACAATTTCTTTGTATGGTGCAACTGGCATTACCAATCTTGCATTAATTTTATCTGGATTCATAAATATACTTCTATCTATTTCTTTAAAAGCATAGCCTTGATCTAAGTCATCTAATCTTACAAAGGCACCTATTTCTGTTCCATAACCATAAATTTTTCCGTCTACTTCCTTAAATGTTCCCATATCATCAAATATAATTGTCATATTACTAATATAGTCTTCACTTAATGTTCTAAATGCTTCTAAGCTTTCTGATTTACCTGCTCCACTATCACCCATAATAACTACATTAGCTGTTTTACCATCCTTAAGCTCAATATTAACCATCGCTCCATGTATTGGTAAATATCCTCTCTTAATCATAACTAAATTATGAAGTGTTAATGTCATCTTCTTCATATATCCAAAGTAATCTATTTCTTCTGAATGATTTACATATCCAACCATAATATTATTTTCTTTATCATCATAGAATACAGTTTTCTTTTTACCGCTATTATCAGTAGCACCAAATACATAAACTAAATCTGGTTTTTTACCTCTATATTCTTCTAATCTTGCCATTTCAAATAAATTACATAAAGTTATTCCATGTTGCATGTAATCTCTATGGAAATAAATAAATGCAATTAATTCTCCTACTTTAGCTGGATAACAGAACCAATGATCCTTATTTATGAAAAGATCCCCTAATGGATTTTCATTTACCTCTGCAAACATTCCACTTCTTGTATTTTTCTTAGGATATGTTATAAAAGGAGTTTCTAATAATATACAGTCAATAAACTCAACATCTTCTAATGCTTCATATCCTTTTGGTAATGGCCATAATACCTTATTTACCATAATAGAAGAATTTCCAGCAACAGGAATTTGTCTAAATACATTTGGCTTATAACCTAATATATTTTTCTCAATTTTTCTGTATAATTTTAATATTAAATTAGATAAAGATGAGTTTGCTTGTGTAAAGCTAACTGCTGATAATCCATCTTGTAATTTGTTACTGTGTATAATAGTATATCTTTCTAATGTTCTCCAGAATAAATATAAATCTTCAATTAAAGCTATAAACTTATCTTTATCTGAAAATAAATCTTTATATTTAGGATTTGCATCTACTATTTCTTCAACATTCATAACTGTAAAATACTTAAATATTTTTATTAAATTAGATGCTATTAAATCTATATCTTCTGTTTTTAAATTCTCTTTTAAATATCTCCAACTTAATGTAACTTTCTTCTTTGATTTTTTCAAATAAACCTCTATGGTTTTATAAAACCCTTGACTTTCAACCAATTCTTCAAATGTACTACAATATTTTGCAGTAAAATTAATTATTACTTTATCATTACTTATAGAAAACTCTTTACGCATGATTTGCCCCCTTTTGAAATATACTTCTTTGCAAAATTTCATTTTCCTGTTGTTTTTTTATATTATAACACATAATATGCAAGTTTTAAAAGAATGTTTTTCATTTTTTATAAAATTTATGACTTTTTTATATTTATGCATAAAGAAAACGTAATTAATAATTTTTATGAAAAAATTTTTTTATAATTTATCAATTTGGCGAAAATTTTATTATTTATTTACATAATAATTTATACATATCCAAAATTAAATTTTATTTAATAAATTATAATCCATAATTATTTGTTAAACTATAAACTTTACTGATAATTTATGCAAATTTAAAGGAGCTGCATACTAACAGCTCCTTATAATATTTAACTAAGATTTTTTAATACTACTTCTCTAACCTTTTCCATTAATTGTTTTTCTTCTTCTCTAGTTAATTTATCTGTATATATAGGTTCTCCAAAAGTTACAGTAATATCTATAGGTTTAAATTTGCCATCTATTTCATAAGCTCTATATGCACCATTAATTGAAACTGGTACAACAGGTGCTTTCGCCATAGTTGCAAGTTTTAAACTCCCCTTCTTAAACTCTCTAAGCTTTCCATCTTTACTTCTTGTACCTTCAGGAAATATTGCCATACTATATCCTTTTTTAATATTCTCTGCACCTTCACGTATAACTTTAATTGCCTCTCTTGCATTTTCTCTATCTAAAGGAACACAATTATAATTTTTCATCCAATATCCTAATACTGGTGCTTTAACCATTTCCTTTTTCGCTACAAAGCCCATACATTTTCCAACTGAATCAATTAATAATGGTATATCTAAGATACTTGTATGATTTCCTATATAGCAGCATGGTTCATCAGGTATATTTTCTTTACCAATAACAGTAACATTCATATTTAATGCCTTATGTATTGTATACCTTGCCCACTCTTCACCTACTTTGCCACTATAGTCAATGGCAGCCTTTTCTCCCTTAGTTTTTTCTATATACCAACGTTTAATAGCTTTACATTGCATAAATATCATATAAAATCCATATGCTATAATTTTATAAAACTTCATAAAATCCACTCCTATATCATAATTTGTCTTATTATATTATAAATGTTAAATTTTCTTTCTTCAATTATATTTTTATTATGTCATGTCTATAATAAAAAATATATAATAAATGCCTTTTATATAATTTTATTTTTATAAGGGAGATTAAATGATTAAAAAATATAAATTACTAAAAAAAGCTCAGAATATACTTCTATTATTTTTATTAATACTTTCAATCTTTTTATTAAGGGAATTAATCTATAAGAAAAATAGTTATATTAATCCTAATGAGATTAAAATCCATTATATTGATGTTGGTCAAGGAGATGCTATCTTAGTACAAGTCAATAATAAGAATTTACTTATAGATTCAGGTCCAAGAAGTGAAAAAAAGAAATTAACTGATTATTTGGACTCCATATATATTTCCCAATTTGATTATGTAATTGCTACCCATCCCCATGAAGATCATATTGGAAATATGAGCTATATTATTTCTAATTATAATATACTTAATTTTTATTCTCCTAAAATCGAAAGTAATACTACTACCTTTGAAAATATGGCAGAAGCTTTATCTAGAAAAAATATTAAAATTAAAATATTAAAAGCTAACAATAAGACTTTAAATCTCGGTGAAAATACTTTAGTTGAAGTTTTCTCACCTAGTTTAGATAGTTACGATAACTTAAATAATTACTCACCTATTATTAAAATATATTATGGTAATACCTCTTTTATATTTACAGGGGATGCTGAAGAAAATGTTGAATCTGAAGTTAGTAATAAATCCTTCAACTTAAAAAGTGATGTATTAAAACTTGGTCATCATGGTTCTTCTACTTCAACTAGCAAAAACTTTTTAGAGAAGGTGAAGCCTAAAATAACCATAATTTCGGTGGGGAAAGATAACAATTATGGACATCCCACTAAAGAAACTTTAGATAAAATTAAAAACACAACAGTTTATAGAACTGATATTAATGGAAGTATAATTATTACTTCTGATGGAAAAACACTAAAATCTTCTTTTAAATGATAGATGCTCCTAAAGGTTTAGGAGCATCTATCATTTAAGAAGACAATTCTTAAACTAATATATAAATTTATATTTATTCTCCTACCGCATCTTCTTGGCTAATTAAATTTTTATCTTCATTGATCTCATTCATGTCTATAACTTCACCATTAACAGTATCTAAGAATTCCTCTTTTAGTTCTTTTTCTTTAATTTGCTTATCATTAGTTTCAATTTTTTCTTCCTTATTATTCACGTAAGATTTCCAAAGCATATATATATTATATAGATTAGTTACGTCTTGTTCATTGTATAAAAGAATTGTTTCTATTTTTTCCTTAGGCATCCTTAATATATAGTCTTTATCTTTTAATACTTTATTAAAGGTTTTAGCAAGGTTTGATCCACTTATAACTTCCCCTTCTCTATGGATATTAAAATCTTTTTCTAAATTCTTAAGGCCTATAGAATGTTTCATTTCTTTTTCATATTCTCTTTGGATATCTATATCTTCAAATTCCTTAGAAAAATTAAGTTCTATTCCATATTTTTTAAACAAATAATTAATTACTGTATAATCATTGTTTCCAGAAAAGGTGACAATAGCCTTTTTCCCTTTATTTTTCATCTTTAAAAAGTATTTTTTAGCTAATTCTAATATTTGTATTGATTCATATTTATTTTCTATCATATATTGTGTTACATATAGTTTACCATTTTCAAATATACAAGCTCCAAAGACTCCTATGCATTTTGGCTTTTTATATACATAATGTTCTAAGTCAAAAAAAATAAGCTCTTCTGGATTCCTACTTATATCAGCTGTTTTAAGCATAAATTCTCTGTTTATAGAGTCTACCTCTATTATATTCTCTCTAATAATCACATTACCACTCTTTCTTCCTTATCATTATCACCTTTTAATTCCTTAATTTATCTTATAACATTATACCACCTTTTATAAGAATATAGAATAAATTTCTAAGGCACTTTACCCATATAACAGATATTATATAATTACAACTCTTTATATTACATAATATTATATAATTTATATTATGTTCATAGAATTAAAAGTTACGTTAGTAAAATAATATTAGCTATAATTATTTAATTGACTGTTATTTAACATTTTGTTATTATTAGGCTATGATAATGATTTTCACTATTAAAATAATACAATAAATATTCAAATTAATAAACTAAATATTTATTTATAGTATCTCATCTCAAATTTAATAATATAAGAAGAAGGTGTTCTCTTGGAAATAATAATTACTTTAGCAATTGTTTCTTTAGCAGCGTATATATTATTTAAAACTTTTCGTAACTCTTCTAAAGGTAGCTGTAGCTGTAAAAGTTGTTCTGATCATTGTCCAATGTATGAAGATAAATCCAATATACTAAAGTTAGAAAAAACACAAAAAAATGCATAGCTATTGCCATGCATTTTTTATTTTACATTTTATCTACTACTTCAATTCCAATTAAAGCTAATGAATTCTTAATAACTTGACATGTAGCTTTTACTAAATTAACTCTTGCTTCTTTTAAGCTTTCATCTTCTAAATTTAATACTGAATGTGCATTATAGAATTTATTAAATAGCTTTGCAACTTCTATAGCATATCTTGTAATTATAGAAGGCTCTAATTTTTCTGTTGCCAAATGAATTTGCTTTCCAAAGCTTTCTAAGGATTTTATTAATTCAAATTCTTCCTTAGTATTTAGCTTAGAATAATCTGCAACACCTTTTAATTCTCCTGCTCTTGCTAATATACTATTTGCTCTAGCATAAGAATATTGCACATAAGGACCTGTTTCTCCTTCAAATGAAAGCATTTCTTTCCAATCAAATACAATATCCTTTTCTCTTGAATTCTTTAGATAAGTAAATACTATTGCTCCAACACCTATTTTCTTTGCAACTTCTTCTTTATTATCTAAATCAGGATTCTTTTCATTTATAACTTCTAAAGTCTTATCTACAGATTCCTTTATTAAGTCATCTAATAATATAACTTCACCTTTTCTTGTGGAAAGCTTTCTATCTGCAAATTTAACTAATCCAAAGCCTACATGAACACAATCTTTAGCCCATTCATGGCCTGCAAGTTCAAGAACTTTAAATACTTGTTTAAAGTGTAAAGCTTGAGGTGTTCCAACTACATATATACTCTTATCAAAGTTATAAGTTTTCTTTCTATACATAGCAGCTGCTAAGTCTCTTGTTGCATATATTGAAGCTCCATCACCTTTAAGTACTATGCATGGTGGCATATTATACTCATCTAGCATAACAACTTGAGCTCCATTACTTTCAACTAAAAGATTTTTTTCTTTTAATTCATCAACTACTGCATCCATTTTATCATTATAAAAGGCTTCTCCAGCATATGAATCAAATTTAACATCAAATATATTATATATTCTTTCAAATTCTTTTAAACTTAAATCTCTAAATCTCTTCCATAAAGCTTCTACTTCTTTATCTCCTTGTTCTAAGGCTTTAAAGTAAGCTCTTCCTTCATCTTCTAATTCAGGATTTTTTTCTGCTTCATCATGGAATTTAACATATATTCTTAAAAGCTCATCTATAGCATTCTTTTCTAGTGCTTCTTCATTTCCCCATCTCTTATATGCAGAAATAAGCTTTCCAAATTGAGTTCCCCAATCACCTAAGTGATTAATTCCCTCTACAGTATAGCCTTCCTTCTTAAATAACTTATAAAGTGAATTACCTATTGCTGTAGTAAATAAGTGTCCAACATGGAAGGGCTTAGCTATGTTAGGTGATGAATATTCTACGCATATAGTTTTTCCATTTCCTATATCACTTGATCCGTAATTGTCAGCTTCAGATAAAACTTTCTTAATAGTGTTTTCACTAAACTCACCTTTATCAACGAAGAAATTAATGTATGGTCCTATATTAATTACTTTTTCAAAACCCTCACCATCAATTTTTTCTTTTAATTCTTCTGAAATCATATTTGGAGCTTTTCTAAAAGCTTTTGCTAATTGAAAACATGGAAATGCATAATCACCCATTTCACTTTTAGGTGGTATTTCTATTAATTTCTCAATACTTTCAACATCCATGTCCACATGCTTACTTATGACTTCAGCAACCTTCTTCTTATAATCCATTTGTATCCTCCTTACAGTTTTTAAGCAAATTATAATTTTTCAAATATAATAAATGAAAAGCTAAAGTGCCTTTATGATTTAAAATATATTATCTATTATTATTTCCCAGAAAATAAAAAAACGTCTCTTAAATAAATAAGAGACGAATAAATCCGCGGTACCACTCTGATTGCAATAAATGCCACTCAATGCTTTAACGCAGCAAACGAACTATCCTACTTAATTTCAGTAGCTATCTCCAAGGCTCTCTTCCTATAATTCTATCTTATAAGGCTTACACCATCCCTTACTCGCTAAAAAGAATCAAATATAGTACTCTTCTTTTCATAGATTTTAATATATTCTTATATAATATCAACATTATACATAAATGAAAGATTTATTGTCAATATAAAATGAAAAAGCTTCTCTATACTTTATAAATATAAAGAGCTGTAAAAATACAGCTCTCTTTTAAAAGAATATTCCTAGAACTACTCTAGCAATCATTGCAAACAATTTATATATTAGTGTAACAGGATAAGTTAAAATATAGCTTCCCAACAAAACAATAATCATAAGTATTGGTATTTGATAATCGTACATTTTAATTCCATACTTATAAAAGTTCTTAGGACTAAGTTCTCTAAATAAATCAAATCCTGCAAGACCTGGTATAGGTAATAAATTAAATATGAATAAACTTATATTAACAGTACAAATACTCTTTAACATCATTCCTATAATATAAAAAGTAGAACTTGATACTATACCGTATGCCAAGTTACCCCAAATTTGAAATATAAACATTCCTATAAATGACACTATTAAATTAGCTAATGGTCCTGCTATTGTTACCTTTATTTCATCCTTATAACCTCTTTTAAAAGCGCTTGGATTAATTTCCACTGGTTTAGTCCATCCAAATCCTGCTATTAAAATCATTACAAATCCAATTAAATCTATATGTGCTAATGGATTTAAAGTTAGCCTTCCATTAAACTTAGGTGTTTTATCTCCTAGCTTATCAGCAACTTTAGCTCTTGCATATCCTTGTACAACAAAAGCAATTAGTATTGCAGGAATTGTTATTATCTTCATTAATATCTGACTTTGCATTCTAGTCCTCCCTATTAGTTTTTTTAATTATATAAATATATTTAACAAAAGTGGAATGTACATACATATCATTCCACTTTCATAATTTATTACCAGAAATATTAAGGATTTGGTTTAACTGTTGTATCAGCAGATGATTGTGGTTTTGATTCCTGTGTTGGTGTTGTGTTTTGCCCTGGTGATGGTTGTATTGGTGCTGGTGTTTCTGCTGATGGTGGCATTGTATTATTACCTGGTGTTGATCCTGATTCTGTTCCAGTTGTTCCAGTTCCAGGTGAAGTTGTTCCTGGTGTTTCTGGTGTTTCTGATTCCTCAGTTTCTGTTCCTGGTACTGGTGTCTCTGGTGTTACTGGTTTCTCCGGTTCTGTTTTTGGTGGTGTTGGAGTTTTTTGTTCTTCTTTATTCCTATCATCATAATCTTCTGGTTTTATATTATATAAAGAATTATATCTAGCTTCTTTAGAATCATAAGCTGCTGCTGCGTTCATTACTGAAACCAAATCAAATTCATCTGGATTTGGTAACTTATTATTAAATATAAAATCATGCATTATCTGTGAACTTTGTTCAAGATCAATAAGTAAGGACCAGCCTCTATCTTTATAATAGCCATCTCTTGCAATAAGTTCTGCCTGTGGTATTTGTAATTGCTCAAAATCTAAAGAAGGTAATTTATATATTGTATACGCTAAATTTAAAGCTTCTGGTATATCCATATTAGTTTTTACTTGTTTTGATAATGTATCAGCTATAGATATATATTTTAAAGGATTTACTTCCTTTAATTTAGTAGCAATTTGGAATAAAACTTTACTTTGTCTTTCTCCTCTTTCAAAACCACCATTTCCTACATATCTTATTCTTGCATAAGAAAGAGCTTGTTGGCCATTTAAAGTTTGCACACCTGTTTCTGTTATTGGTGGAGAATTTACTCCAGTAGATTCACCTATATATTTATTAACTTCATCTATTTCATAATCTTTTATATCTGCTTCAATTCCACCAATTTCATCTATGATTTCTTCAAATCCCCAGAAATTAACTATTACATATTTATCTAAATGAATATTGAAGTTTTCTTGTATGGTGTCCATAAGTAAATCTGCTCCGCCTTCAAAGCCTCTTAGCTTTCCATCATCATTTACTTCTGAAGATCCGTAAAAAAAGGCTGCGTTTATTTTGTCTTCCCCATACTCTGGAATATCTACTACAGTATCTCTTATTATAGATGTCAACTTAATTTTTTTATTGTTATTATCTAAAGTAGCAATAATTATAGAATCAGCTCTAGCTGCTTCATCTTCAGTTCTACCGTCAGTACCTATTAATAAAACATTTGTAATGCCTTCAACTTCTTCATAATTAACCTTTTTCTCTTCATTAGCCTTAGTTGTAGGTTTTATAAGAACTCTATTTCTTATTTGATTGTAATATACTAATGCTCCTACTATTAATATAGCTAGTACCCCTAAAGTAGAAAACAATATAATTTTCTTCTTACGTTTTTTATTTCTTTTCTTAGCTTTTATTTTTTTTAATGATTCATTTTCACTCATTTATAATCCTCCCTTTACTTTCCTATTATATACTTAACATCATACAATCCTCAATAGCATCTTTTTTATTATACAAAAATTAAAATAAATTTTCATTACAAAAGAATAACAATATGGTATCTTTTTATATCTACCTTATTATATTAACCAATTTTTAAAATTTCTAGCTAAGTTATGTTTAATTTATCTCATTGCTGTCAATAATTTAAGCAAGGAGTGATAAACATGAATAATATGGATAATAATTCTTCAAAAGAAAATTTAAATAAAAAACAAAAGTCTGCTATTTTAGTTACTATAGTTACATTATTAGCTATTGCTTTTTGTGCAAGCTATTTTATTACTGATTATTTAACTAAATCTAATAATTCAGAATCGCAAAATGAAAATGTATTTTCAAATAATGAATATTTAAATGATGATATTTTCATAACTTTAAAAACTAAAGATACAGTAGATATGGTAGATAACTTTCTTAATATAAAGAAAAAATTAAACTTGAAAGAAAAGTTAACAGAAGAAGAATTCTCAAAAGAACTATCTAAAGACGGATATAAACTTATAGAAAAGGATGAAAAAAAGCTTACATATAGTCGCGATAAAGAAGTAAAAAGTGATAAATTTGAAGCTAATAAATATTACTTAGGTGAAGATAATGGATATATTTCTATATTTAAAACTGATAAAGATGGAAATATTATTGAATCTGAAAAAAAAGTGTACACAGATTCTAAACCAATTAGCCATCTTCCAGAAAAGGATCAAAACTATATAAAAGAGCATAAATTTTCTTTTGAATCAAAAGATGAAGCTCTACAAAAACTTAGTGAAATGATATCATAAATTATTGTTATAATAAAATGCACCTCAAATGTTAGAGAATATATCTAACATTTTGAAGTGCATTTTTTTATAATTTTTCTAGCATTTTAACAGTTATATCTATAGCTTCCTTAACTTGCTCTTCTGGGCTTATTGTAGCTTTATTATCACCTTCTTGCTCACCATAACTTCCAAATTGAGCGTGATTTCCACCTCTAATCTCAAATAGAGAACTATTTTTAGATAAATTAGCATTTTTTATTTTTTCTAAATCAGCCACACCATCTTCACTACCATATATACTCACTACTTCTATATTCTTATCTATAAGTTCATCTCCACTAGGATAAGAAGCATATAATGCTAATCCCTTTATATTATCATTCTCACCTGCAAATTTACTAGCCATTACTCCACCTAAGGAATGCCCACCAATAGCCCAAATATCAATATCACTATATTTTTCCATAACCCCTTCTGCTTTATTTGGAGAAAATATTGCTAAGTCTAATGGCATTGGTACTATAACAACTAAATAGCCTTCATCAGCTATTCCTTTTGCTAGTAAAGAATAAGCCTCTTCATTAACCTTTCCACCTGGATAAAATATGAAACCTTTATTTATCTCTTTATTCTTAGGTATAAAAGTTATAAACTCATCTTCATTTATATCTACTGTATCTTCAGACTCTAATACTGAAATAGCTTCAGGAGTGGGTTCATAATTATTATTTGCCCATAACATAAAAGATAATGTTCCTATTACTAAAATACTTAAAATAATTATTATACTTTTTAAAGCTTTATTTTTTTTCATTGTTAACTCCTTTATATTTATTTAGACATATCTATTGTAATAACTTTTTAATTTAATGTGTAGGCTTTATATATAAATTAATTATAAAACTTATTAGCAATTTTAGAATTAAATAGATAAAATAAATTTACAATTAAAATATTATTACGAATTTTCACATTTTCAGACAAACTTTATATTAATATAGTATGTATTTTTTAATTTCTATTAAATATTCATAAAAAAAATAAATTTTTGACAGAAAGTTTATTTTTTTATTTACATATTCACTTTAAGCTATTAATATATATTTATTGCCCTAAAAAATTTATTCAATTTGGAGGTTTGTTTTATGAATATTAGTATTATTGATATGCCTTTATTCTATGGATGTGATAATCCTGGTGTAGAAAAAGGGCCAAAAATTTTAAGAGAGAACAACCTTCTAGATATCTTTAATAAAAGCCATGAAGTCTGTGATATGGGCGAAGTTCATGTAAAAAATGTTTCTTCAAATGATAAATACGCAGCAAACGCAAAAATGAAGTATTTAGATGAAGTTGTAAGATCAAATATTGGACTAGCTGATAAAGTTTATGATTCCCTAAAAAATTCTTATCTTCCACTAACAATTGGTGGAGATCATGCATTAGCAATTGGAAGCCTTGCAGGCTCAAGTAAATTTTTCAAGGAAGATCTTGCAGTTGTTTGGGTGGATGCTCATGGTGATATAAATACACCAGAAACTTCCCCATCAGGAAACATTCACGGAATGCCTTTAGCAAGCTCTATGGGAATTGGTTATGAAGAATTAACAAATCTTTATTTCCATGGACAAAAGGTTAAACCTGAAAATGTATTTTTATTAGGTTGTAGAGACTTAGATTTAGGTGAACTTGAATTAATTAAAGAAAACAATCTAAATGTATGGACCATGAAAGATATTAAAGCAAAGGGCATAAAAACAGTATTAAAAGAATTGTTAGAAGCTTTAAATAAAAATAATGTTAAAAATATACACTTTAGTTTCGATATTGATAGCTTAGATCCAGCATATGTACCTGGTACGGGAACTCCAGTAGAGGATGGTTTATCCTTCTCTGAAGGTAAAGAAGTAATAGAAACTATAATAAACACTTCTTTAGTTAGATCTATGGATTTCGTAGAATTTAATCCTGTACTAGACAATAATAAAAGAACTTTAGAAACTTGTCTTGAACTATTAAAAGTTGTTTCTAAAGCCTTTGAAGGAAAGTAATATATAATAATATAAAATTGGAGGCTGCATAAACAGTCTCTTTTTGATTTCTTAAATTTTTATGTTATTATATTA
>NZ_JABUTB010000059.1 GCF_021443865.1 Clostridium sp. | reverse complement strand
TTATAATGAGCTTATTAATAGTATAGAAACTAAGCTTATGGCACTAGATAATAATGTTAATGTATATCCAGGTCATGGACCAAAGTCTACTATTATACACGAAAGGATGAAAAATCCATTCCTAGTGTAAAAGGAGAATCAATGGAAATAATAATAAATTTAAATAACTTAAAATACAGATATGATGTATATCAAATGTTTAATATATATTATCCTTTAGATGAAATAAAGTTTGAAGATAAGGGAGATTATATTGTAAATATAGAAGAAAATAAAGTTTCATTTTCATATAAGGATTTTTATAGGGAAGCTTTTTTAGAAGAAAATATTAAGGAAGATATAAAGAAATTAATATTTTCTTCTCTTAAAGAAATAACAGGAGACTATTATCCATGGGGAATACTTGTGGGTATTAGACCTTCAAAAATTGCTCTTAAGTATTTAGAAGAAGGCAAAAGTGAAAGCGAAATTGTAGAATTATTTAATAATAGACATTTAGCTTCAGAGGAAAAGGCTAAACTTTGTATTGAAGTAGCAAAAAAGGAAAAGGAACTAGTAAATAAAGATGAAAGAAACATTGCTATTTATATAGGAATGGCATTTTGTCCAACTAGATGCTTCTATTGTTCCTTTACAGCAAATCCAATAGGTAGCAATAAGAAGCTAGTTAATCTTTATTTAGAGGCATTAACATATGAGATTAGAGAAATGAGAAAGTATGTTGATGAAAGAGGATTAAAAATAGAAAGTGTGTATTTTGGAGGGGGAACTCCCACTGCAGTTAATAACGAAGAATTTGAACATATTATGAAAGAAGTACATACAGCTTTTGTTGAAAATAGAGAAATACTTGAATTTACTGTTGAGTGTGGAAGACCAGATAGTATTACTTTAGAAAAGTTAGAAACTATGAAAAGATATAATACTACTAGAATTAGTATAAATCCTCAAACTATGAATGATAATACACTAAAGATGATAGGAAGAGGACATTCAGCTAAAGAGGTAATAGAAAAGTTTAACTTAGCAAGAGAAATAGGCTTTGATGATATAAATATGGATATGATAATAGGTCTTCCTGGTGAAGGTATAAAGGAAGCTAAGTATACTGCAGAAGAAATACTAAAACTAAGACCAGACAGCTTAACAGTTCATGGATTGTCATTAAAGAGGGCATCTATACTTTATGAAAACTTTATTCTAAAAAAAGGAATACAAATTAAAAAGCAAGAAGAGCTTTCTTCAATGTATGAAATTAGTAGAGAATTAGCAAAGGATTTAGATATAAAGCCATATTATATGTATAGACAAAAAAATATGGTTGGAAATATGGAGAATTTGGGATACTCTAAAGAAGGCAAAGAATGTCTTTATAATATTCAAATGATAGAAGATAAGCAAACTATAATTGCATTAGGAGCAGATGCTGTTTCTAAAGTAGTCTTTTTAGAAGAAAATAGAATAGAGAGATTTGGAAATGTAAAAGACATCAAGGAATATGCAAATAGAATTAAGGAAATGGTAGAGGGAAAAAGAAAACTTTTAGATACACTTTACCTTAAATAGGAGGAGATAATATGGAAATCCAAGCACCTAAGGGTACTAAGGATATGTTACCTCAAGATGCTTATAAATGGCATTATGTTGAGGGCATATTAAGAGAAGTTTCAAAGGCATTCGGGGTAAGAGAAATTAGAACACCTATATTTGAACATACAGAGTTATTTTTAAGAGGGGTTGGAGAAACTACTGATATAGTTCAAAAGGAAATGTATACTTTTAACGACAAAGGAGATAGAAGTATTACATTAAAGCCAGAAGGTACAGCACCTACTGTTAGAGCTTTTATAGAAAATAGATTATTTAATGAAGCGCAACCTACAAAACTATATTATATTATTCCATGTTTTAGATATGAAAATGTTCAAAAAGGAAGACTTAGACAATTTCATCAATATGGAGTGGAGGTCTTTGGATCAAAAGAGCCATCTATGGATGCAGAAGTTATTTCTTTAGCAATGGAAGCTTTAAAGAATTTAGGATTACAAAGCTTAAGTTTAAATATAAATAATTTAGGTTGTCCAAAATGCAGACCTAAGTATAATGAAGCTTTAAAGAAGTATTTAGAAGACAATTATGATAGTCTTTGCGGAGTATGTAAAACTAGATTTGAAAAGAATCCAATGAGAATTTTAGATTGTAAAGAAAAAACTTGTAAGGAAATAACAAAAAATGCTCCAATTATTTTAGATTATATATGTGAAGAATGTGATTCACATTTTACTGAAGTAAAGAAATATTTAGATGCTTTAAATATTAAATATACTATAGATCCAGGTATAGTTAGAGGCTTAGATTACTACACTAAAACTATTTTTGAAATATTAAATGATGATTTCACTGTTTGTGGTGGTGGTAGATATGATAAACTAATAGAAGAGATTGGTGGACCAGAAATGCCGGCAGTTGGTTTTGGGCTTGGACTAGAAAGGCTTATAATGACATTAGAAAAAGAAGGAATAGAAATTCCAAGAGAAGATGTTATAGAGCTTTATATTGGTGCTAGAGGTGAAGAGGCGAAAACTGAAGCTTTCGTTTTAGCAAATAAATTAAGAGCTAATGGCGTAAAAACAGAAGTAAATCATATGGGTAGAAGTATAAAAGCTGAAATGAAATATGCCAACAAAATAGGTTCACTATTTACAACTATTATAGGTGATGACGAACTTCAAAATAAAACTTTAAAGCTTAAGAGAATGAGTGATGGAGAACAATTTGAAGTTAGTTTAGACAATATAAATGAAATAGCAAAAGTTATAAAATAGTTAGGAGGAAGTAAAAAATGGGTGAAGCTTTAAATGGATTAAAGAGAAGCCTAATGTGTGGAGAAGTTAGAGAAAAGAATGTTTCTCAAAAAATCACATTAATGGGTTGGGTACAAAGAAATAGAAAATTAGGAGGTCTACAATTTATAGACCTAAGAGATAGAACAGGTATTATGCAAATAGTATTTGGTGAAGAAATTAATGCAGAGGCTTTTGAAAAGGCTAAGGATGTAAGACCTGAATATTGCATAGCTGTAAAAGGAGAAGTTGTATTAAGAGAAGCTCCAAATAATAATATGCCAACAGGATTAGTTGAACTTAAGTGTGAAAGCTTAAAGGTTTTATCAGAATCAGAAACTCCTCCAATCTATATAAAAGAAGGATTAGATGCAGCTGAAAATATAAGATTAAAATATAGATATTTAGATCTTAGAAGACCTGATATGCAAAAAATATTTATGGTTAGAAGTAAAGTATCTAAATCAGTACGTGATTATTTAGATGCAAATAACTTCTTAGAAGTAGAGACTCCTATATTAACTAAGAGTACTCCAGAAGGGGCTAGAGATTATCTTGTACCTTCAAGAAATTATCCAGGAATGTTTTACGCACTTCCTCAATCTCCTCAAATATTTAAGCAATTATTAATGGTATCAGGATTCGATAGATATTATCAAGTTGCTAAATGTTTTAGAGATGAAGATTTAAGAGCAAATAGACAACCAGAATTTACTCAAATAGACTTAGAAATGAGTTTTGTTGAAGAAGAAGATGTAATAGGTATGAATGAAGGCTTAATTGCTCACGTATTTAAAGAAGTAGCTGGTGTAGATGTTAAACTTCCTATAAAGAGAATGACATTTAAAGATGCTATGGAAAAATACGGTTCAGATAAGCCAGATTTAAGATTTGGAATGGAAATTACTAATATTACAGAAGACGTAAAGGATATGGATTTTGTAGTATTTAAATCAGCAATAGAAGCTGGTGGATCTGTAAGAGCACTTTGCTTAAAGGGTGGAGCAGAGCTTGGAAGAAAGCCAATAGATAAATTAGGTGAATTTGTTAAGACATATAAGGCTAAAGGTCTTGCGTGGATTCAAATAAAAGAAGATGGAATTAAGTCTTCAATTGCTAAATTCTTAACTGATGATGTTACAAATTCAATAGTTAAAACTATGAATGCAGAAGTTGGGGATGCAATATTTATAGTTGCTGATAAAAACTCAGTAGTATTCCAAAGCTTAGGTGCATTAAGATTAGAATTAGCTAAGCAATTTGACTTAATTAAAGATAAAAATGAATTTAACTTTACTTGGATAACTGAATTCCCTCTATTTGAATATAGTGAAGAAGATGGAAGATATTATGCAGCTCACCATCCATTTACATCACCAATGGATGAAGATTTAGACATGATAGAAACTAATCCAGGAGAAGTTAGATCAAAGGCTTATGACTTAGTACTAAACGGAGAAGAACTAGGCGGAGGATCAATAAGAATTCATGATTCTAAATTGCAACAAAGAATGTTCAAGGCTTTAGGCTTTACTGAAGAATCAGCTCAAGAAAGATTTGGATTCTTAATAGATGCCTTTAAGTTTGGACCACCACCACATGGAGGTTTAGCTTTTGGGTTAGATAGAATGGTTATGTTCTTAGCTGGAACTGAAAATATTAAGGATGTTATAGCCTTCCCTAAGAATCAAAATGCTTATTGTTATTTAAGTGAAGCTCCTAACATAGTAGATGAAAAACAATTAGATGATTTAGGAATTTCAATTATTGCAAATAAATAGCTAAAAATTAATAAGTAAAAGCTAAAAGGAATCAAATAACTATTTTTATAGTCATTGATTCCTTTTAGTATTGATTATTTATTTATTAAGTAATATATTAGTAGGATTTGAAGAATTAGAATTGTTGGTATTCCTAAGGTAAACTTTGTGTGTTTTGTCTTATGACGAAAACTATACATGCCTAAAAGAATTCCAAGGCTTCCACCTATTATAGATATTAGAAATAAAGTGGATTCTTTAATTCTCCACTGATGTTTAATAGCTTTTTGCTTATCTATATAAATAGTAATAAAAGCTATTAGATTAATTAAAATTAAGTAGTATACTAAAATGTTTTCCATAATAATCTCCTATATATTTTATAAATTAATTATATACTGAAATTATTATTGGATAAATACAAAATTATTTTATTGAACCTTGAACAATTCCTTTAATAATATATTTTTGGACAAAGAAGTAGAAAATAATTATTGGAATTATAGCTAATATTAATGCTGCCATTGCCAATTCCCATTGTTTTGAAAAGGCTCCAAAGAAGTTATTCATTGCAAGTGGAATAGTGTTGATTTTACCGTTTATAGTTAGGAAAGGTAATAAGAAGTCATTCCATATCCATATGCCATTTAGAACCATTACAGTTACTGTTATAGGCTTTAAAAGGGGTAAAACTATTCTGGAGTATAGTTGCCATTTATTGCAACCATCAATTATTGCTGCTTCTTCAACTTCTACAGGAATATTATTTATAAAACCATGGTATAAGAATATACTCATACTTGATCCAAAACCAATATACATAAAAATTAACCCATAATGAGTACCAAGCATATTAAAATTTATAGAATCTATTCTCATTGAACCCATCCATTTAACTAATGGAAGCATTACAGATTGAAATGGAATTATCATGGCACTTACAAATAAATAAAATATAACTTTACTTGTTTTTGTTTTAGTCCTAGCTAATGCCCAAGCTGCCATAGATGAAAATATTACTATTAAAAATATGCTTACTGCAGTTATTATTAAAGAATTAGCAAAAGCACTGCCAATATCCATTCTTTCTATAGCAGTAGCATAATTGTTAAAATTCCATTCAGAAGGGAAACCTATGGTATTAGAAAAAATTTCACGTCGTGTTTTAAATGAATTTATTATCATAAGATAAAAGGGAATCATATAAATTATTAACAATAGCCAACCTAATACTTCTAGTATTCCAAGCTTATAATTATAACTATTTAATGTTTTTAATTTACTTCCTCTTAATTTCATTACATTTCAACCTCCCTTTTCTTAGTAAAATAAACTTGGGTTATAGATATAGCTGTTACAAAAATAAAGAATATGATTGCTTTCGCTTGTCCTACTCCCATGCCATTTGAAACAAAGGCCTCACTGTAAATATTTAAAGCTAGCATTTCAGTTGTCTTTAAAGGGGTCAAAGAGAAATTTAAATCAAATAATTTAAAGGAATTTGCAAGTGTTAAGAAAAGGCAAACTGTAATTGAAGGGGCAACCATAGGAAGAGTAATATTCTTAAAGCTTTGAATTCCATTAGCTCCATCAATTTTACTAGCTTCTATTAAATCAGTTGGTACATTTTCTAAAGCAGCAACATAGATAACCATAATATATCCAGCGTATTGCCATGCAGAAACTATAAGCATAGCTATTATTGCTGTTGTTCTTTCTTGTAATAAAGAAGTAGAAAGTAGAGAAGAGCCAAATTTAGTACCTATAGATGTAAAAACTGAGTTAAATAAAAATTGCCATATAAAACCTAAAATAAGTCCACCAATTAGATTTGGCATAAAGAATCCAGTCCTAAGAAAATTCTTTGTTTTTAAATTTCTAGTAACGAAGTAGGCTAAAGCAAAACCTAATAGATTTATAGTAATAACACTAGCAATAGTATAAATTATAGTTATTTTAAAAGAATAGATAAACTGTACATCTTTAAGTAAGTTAGCATAATTAGAAAATCCTACAAAATCATAATTAGGATTAGCTCCATTCCAATTTGTAAATGTATAATATATTCCTATAATAAATGGAATTAATACTACCATAATTAATGCAAATAAAGAGGGAGCAATAAATAGCCAAAACCCTTTATCTATTTTTCTTTTTTTATTCATTTAATCAGCCCCTTTTTAAATATGTAAATATCCACAGGCATTTAGCCTGCGGACACTTAATTGACATAAATTATTTTTTTGTTAATGATTGTATTTCTTCAAGCATTTGAGTTTTATCAATTTCACCTTTAGAATACTTAGAGAATATAGGTCCTATTTTTTGCATAGAGAATCCATCAGGTAAGTTAGTGAATGCCCAAGGGATTGTTTTTCCAGCATTACTGAATTCTGTAATAGATTTTGCTAACTTATCATTAGTTTCAATCTTAAAGTTATTATATGCTGGAATCATCTTCATATCTTCAATTAAAGCTTTTTGTCCAGTTTCACTTGATACCATCCAGTCAAGGAAAGCTTTAGCTTCAGCATTTACTTTTGAATCTTTATTTACTGTCCAATACATTGGAACACCAACTGGAATACTTCCACTTACTTTAGTATCATTATTAATAGCTAGAGGAACAAATCCCATATCAAAACTTGCACCTAATCCATCTAAGTCACCAGCTACCCAGTTTCCTTGGTGAAGAAAAGCAGTTTTTCCTAATGCGAAATTTCCAACTTGTGTACTATAATCAATTGTATCTAAAGCAGCACCTCCGCCATATTTAATTAATAAGTCAACAAGATTCATCCAATCTTTAAAGTTTTGATTATTAACTAAATCAGCAGTACCATCAATATAACTCTTAGTAAATTCATCAGGTTTTTCTTGAGTAGCTAAACCTATATTAAATGTATGGTTTCCTGTTACCCAAGTTTCCTTAGTAGTATATGATATAACATTATCTAAACCTAAATCTGCTTTCATAGAATCAAGTTTTTCTACAGCAGCTTTTAATTTATCAAAGGTATCAATAGATTTAGGATCAATTGATGCTTTATCTAATATTTCTTTATTATAAGCTAAACCATAGCCTTCTATAGCAACTGGCATTCCATAAACTTTTCCATCTTTCTTAACTGTGTCCAAAGTACCTTCAAAGGCATTTGAAACCCATTTTTCTGATGAAAGGTCATCTAGCTTATGTTCCCATACTTCTAAATCACCTGCTCCTTGAATCATGAATATATCAGGTTCTGTCCCTTTTTGGAATTCAGCTTTTAAAGCTGCACCATAGTCAGCACCACCACCAACAGAAGTTACTTCAACTTTCACTCCAGTTTCTTCTTCATATTTCTTTGCAAGTTTTTGAAGAGCATCATTGATTTCAACCTTAAGTTGAAACACTTTTACCACTTTATTTTCATTATTTTTGGTATCGTTTTCAGTTTTTCCAGAATTAGAAGAACAACCAACAAATGTACCAGCCATTAATGAAGCAGCTAAAATAGTAGCTAAAACCTTTTTCATTACAATTCCTCCTATTAAATAAATTAAAAGTAATTTAAAATCACTAATGTAAATATTTTACATCACAGAAATAATAAATTCAATGTCTTTGCAATATATGTATTTTATAAGCACAAAAGTTTTGTGCTATTATACTAATTTAAATTTAAAGAGTATAAAAAAAATATAAGTATTGATAATTTTTGTTCTTATTTTTAAGATTTTGTGATATATTGAACTTATAATTTAGGAATTATATATTTTAACGTTAAAGATGAGGTGGAGTCATGAAAAAGAACGAGTATGGCTTATTTACAGCCATAGGAATGATTGTTGGGATTGTAATTGGATCAGGTATATTTTTTAAGAGTGATAATATACTTGTAGCTACAAATGGTAGTATTAGTTTAGGTGTTATAGTATTTTGTATAGCAGCTCTAGGAATTATTTTTGGAAGTTTAACTATTTCGGAATTAGCATCTAGAGAGTCAAAGGCTGGAGGAATAATATCTTATGCGGAATATTCATATAATGAATCTATTGCCTGTGCTTTTGGATGGTTTCATACATTTTTATATTATCCTACATTAATTGCAGTTGTATCATGGGTATCAGGTATATATATATGCATGCTATTTGGAATTGAAGGTGGACTAGCCCTTCATACTATAATTGGATTAGTTATAATAGTACTTACTTATATATTGAATTTAGTATCAGCTAAGTTAGGGGGATATTTTCAAAATGCTGCAACTATTATCAAAGTTATCCCATTAATATTAATTGCATTTATTGGAGTGTTTTTTGGTAATCCTACTTATATTAATGTAGGAGATGTTGTTCATATGGAATCAGCATCTTGGATAGCAGCCATTGCACCTATAGCTTTCTCCTTTGATGGATGGATTGTTTCAACATCAATAGGTCATGAAATAAAGGATTCTAAAAAGAATTTACCTAAAGCATTGATAATGGCACCATTATTTATACTTTTACTATATGTGCTTTATTTTGTTGGAATAAGTAGTTACCTTGGTCCAGAAAAAGTAATGGCATTAGGAGATAGCCATGTAGACTTAGCTGCTAATATGATATTTGGAGCTTGGGGAGCTAAAATTATTTTAACCTTTGTTGTAATATCTATTTTAGGTACAGTAAATGGATTAATCATGGGACATATAAGAATACCATATGCTCTTGCAATAAGAGATATGTTTCCAAATTCAAAAAAGATAAAGAAAATAAACAATTCTTTAGGAATGCCGGTAAATTCAGCAATAGTTGCTTTTGTAATTTCGTTAATTTGTTTATTAGTACATTATATAACACAAAAGTATCACTTTTTGCCAAATGGAGATATTTCTGAAATATCCATAACTGTTAATTACCTATTATATATATTATTATATTTTAAAGTATTAAGAATGGGTATTAGTGGAGAAATTAAGGGATTATTTAGAGGTAAGATAAATCCTATTTTAGCAACTTTAGGTTCTCTTATAATTTTCTTTGGTAGTTTATCAAATCCATTATTCGTTATTTACTTATTGATTTGTGGACTATTACTTTTAAGTGCTATTTTATTTTGGAAATTAAAAAATAAGTAGAAAAAAAGACAAATGTAAAATTTTTCATATTTATTTATCGAGTTAAGACAGAAATAAAGAGAAAATGGATATATAAAATTATTCCCAAATTATTCCAAATAGTTTATAATATTATTTAAAATGAACCAAAAATGGTAATACGTAATATTAGGTTATTTAATTAGGAGGAATTTATCTTGAAGGGAATAATTTTATATTTTAGTGGAACAGGAAATACTAAGTTTATTGCTAATAAAATTGGAGAAGAGTTTAGTAAAAATGGCTGTGAAATAGATATATATTCTATTGAAGAAAAAATTGAGTTAAAGAATTTATCCTACGATTATTTAATTTTAGGATTTCCTAAGTATTTTGAATATATTCCTAAAATATTTTTTGATTATCTAGAGGATAACTTATATGATTCCCCTAAAGAAATTAAAACAATGATTTTTTCAACTGGTAAGGATAAATCAAAGACTTATTTTAATGAATTAGAAAAGAAACTTTTAAATAAGAATTATAAAGTTATTGTAACTAAAAATTTTCAAATGCCAGATAGTTACACTTTAGCTAAGGGCTATAAGAAAAATACTCGTAAGGATATTAAAGAAATATTTGATAATTCTTTAGAAGAAGTAAAAAATGCTGTGGTAAATTTTTTAACTGACAATTATATGAAGGAAGAAGTAAATGAAATTTCAGCTACTTTTTATAGGACTATGAATAAGATAAAGACAAAGGATTTTTACAAGAATTCTATTAACTTTTCTGTAAATATAAATTGTGATAAATGTAATTTATGTGTTAATATTTGCCCAGTAAAGAATATAGACAATATTGGTGGAGATATTAAGTTTAGAGATAATTGTATAATGTGTTGTAGATGCGTTAACGCATGTCCTAAGAATGCAATAATGTATAAAGATAAAGAGCATAGTCAATACAAAGAAAATATAGACTTAGTAGTTAGTTAAAAATAAATAAAGTAAATTATAATTGAAAAAGAAGGCTTATGCCTTCTTTTTATATTTATATAATAGTTTTTATGTTATTATTAAAAATATAAAACCAAGATAAGGGGAAGAGAAGATATGAAAAGTATTTTTAATAATATAATTAAAATTATTTATGGAATATTCATAGCTATATTTACAATAGGAGTATCAACAATTGCTGTTTTAAATGCTAAGTTTATTTATTATAACTCAATAGATAAATACGGACTAGATAAACTTGGTAATCTATCAAAGGAAATGCTAATTAAGGATTATGATATCTTAATTAGATATTTACAAAATCCATTTATAGATAAATTGAATTTTAATAATTTTTCCATGAGTGTAAATGGAGAAATACATTTTTATGAGGTAAAGAATATATTTTTATCTATTTATCTTATTACTATTTGTATAGGTTTATTTTTTACTATATCACTTATAATAAAAAGAATTAAAGGAAAGAAAATAAATCTTTATAAGAAATTAAATTATGGAGCAAATACATTAATAGTAATAATAATCTCTTTATTATCTGCTATGTTTATAGACTTTTCTAAGGCATTTGTTATATTCCATAAAATTTTCTTTAATAATGATTATTGGATTTTTGATGAAAGAACGGATCCTATAATTAAGGTTTTACCTGAAGAAGTGTTTATGCTATATGCCTTAATAATTGTGATATTAGTTATTATAGCAGTAGTAGTATATAAATTTTATTATTACTATAAGAAGAAAAAAAGCTAAATAGAAACTGGTGAATATGGCCTAACTGCGAAACTTGCACTTATTCTTTGTATAGCTTTAGATAAGAAATTTGAAGAAATATTTTATTTTGATGAATAAGAATAATAAAACTAGAGCTTATGTAGTAGCTCTAGTTTTATTATTAAAGTGAAAATGTTAAAGTGCTAATTTAAAGATTTCAAAAGCTTCCTTAGCTCTTATTTCAACAAAGTTTCCTGCATGGTCACAATGAGCAATAAGCTTTTTAGACATTTCTTCAATATGCTCATCATTAATGTTAGCATGACTTAATCTTGTAGGTAGTTCAATTTTAGTAAAGAAGTTTTCAAGAGCTTCAATACCTTTTAGTGCAGTTTCTTCTAAATTGCTAAAGTTTGTATCTATATTGAAAACTCTATTAGCAAATTGAACAAATCTGTTTAAGTCATGTTTATAAACATACTTCATCCAAGCTGGGAAAAGTATTGAAAGCCCAGCTCCATGAGCTATATCATAAATACCGCTTAATTCATGCTCTATATCATGAGTAGCCCAGTCACCAACTCTTCCCATACTTAGTGAGTCGTTATGTGCCACCATTCCAGATAACATTATTTCAGCTCTAGCATTATAGTCATTAGGATTTATATTTAATCTTAAAGCATTTTCCATAATAGTTTTTAATGTAGCTTCACATAATCTATCAGTTAAATCTACGTTCTTTTCATTTGTAAAGTATCTTTCAAGGATATGTGCTATCATATCAGCTATACCACAAGAGGTTTGGTATTTAGGTAAAGTAAATGTAAGCTCTGGGTTTAAAATAGAAAATACAGGTCTTAAAGTTGGGTGACCACAGCTTCTTTTATACCAACCATCTTCATTAGTAATAACACAGCCAGAGCTTGTTTCACTTCCAGCAGCAGGAATTGTTAATATAGTTGCAAGCTTTAAGCAAGTATGATTAATTGGAGTTCCTATAAATAAATCCCATACATCGCCATTATAGTTTACTCCAGCAGCAATAGCTTTAGCAGAATCTATAACACTACCTCCACCAACTGCAAGTATAAAATCAATATTATGTTCCTTGCAAAGCTTAATTCCTTCTCTAACTAAAGATACTCTTGGATTTGGCTTTACCCCTGATAGTTCAACAATTTCAATGTTTTCTTCTTTTAATGAATCTATAACTTTATTGTATAATCCACTTGATTTTATGCTTCCTCCACCATAATGAAGTAAGACTTTATTAGTATATTTTTTGATTTCATGTCCTACCTTTTCTTCAGAATTTTTACCAAAGATAATTTCTGTGCCATTTTTGTAATTAAAATTTCTCATAGCTCCTCCTTATATAAATGTCTTNCTTTTTTAATAAATTTATCTGAATTATATAAATGTATTTATTTTATTAATACTCTAAATATTGAAAATCTTCAAATTTAGAATAATGATTGTTATTTCATAAGCTTCTTTAAAAGATTTATTTTGTTATTGTATGGTGCATATCTAAAAGGAAATTCTATAAAAGTACCTCTTTCTATAACAGATTTTTTATGAGAAAAAGTATCAAAGCTAGCTTTTCCATGATATTCTCCAATTCCACTTAAACCAACACCACCAAAAGGAAGACTAGGTGAAGCAACGTGGATAATGGTATCATTAACTGTAGCACCGCCAGAAGAAACAGTAGATAATACTTTACTTATTGAATTTTTATTTTCTGAAAAATAATATAAGGCTAAAGGTTTTTCTTTTGAACGAATATAATTAATTGCCTCATCTATAGTTGTGTATTCAATAATAGGTAAAATAGGACCGAAAATCTCATCTTCCATGATATTAGAATCATTTTTTATATTAGTTAAAATTGTTGGCTCCAAATATAAGTCTTCGTCATTATAGGCACCACCAAAATATATGTCACCATCATTTAAATAGTCTTTAACTCTATCTAGAGAAGCCTTATTTATTAATCTAGGGAAATCTGGACTAGATTTAATATTACCTCCAAACTGATTAATTATTTCAGATTTTAATGACATTAAAAAATAATCTTTAATGCTTTTTTCGATTAAAATATAATCAGGTGCAATACAGGTTTGACCAGCATTTAAAAACTTTCCCCAAACAATACGTTTTGCAGCTAAATCTAAATTAGCTGTTTCATCAATGATACAAGGGCTTTTTCCTCCTAGCTCTAAAGTTATAGGAATAAGATTTTTAGAAGCCTTTTCAGCTATTATTTTTCCAACCTTAATGCTTCCTGTGAAAAATATATAATCAAATTTTAAATCTAATAGATAGGATACAGTTTCCTTCCCACCTAGTGGATTAACAACATTTATATATTTCTCATTAAAGTTTTCGTTAATTAACTTTTCTACAAGTAGTGCAGTATTAACACTATTTTCTGATGGTTTAATTATTGCACAATTACCTGCTGAAATAGCTCCTATTAATGGTGAAATAATTAATTGAAAAGGATAATTAAATGGACCGATTATTAATGCAACTCCATAGGGTTCTTTATATATATAGCTTTTAGCTGGAAAATGGATAATAGGAGTTTTCTTTCTTTCTTTTTTAGCCCAACTTTTTAACTTTTTTATATGAAGATTTAATTCATCGTATAAAATACCTATTTCTGTTGCAAAAGCTTCAAAATCTGATTTTTTTAAGTCTTTATATAAAGCTTCAATAATAAGCTCTTCATTTTCTTTAATTATCATTTTAAGTTTTTTTAATGTATTAATTCTAAAATTAATATCTAGGGTTTCATTAGTATTAAAATACTCTTTTTGCTTATTAAATATGTTTAAAATTTCTTCCATAACACCCTCCATAGTCAATTAAAGTTTAAATTGAAATAATATATATATTATACCACTTTTAGTCAATAAAATATTAATTTAAATCCTTTAATTAATTGAAAGAAAATTAAATAAATGATAAAATTAAGATACCCTATAGAGGTATTTTGATATGGAGGAATAGAAATGGACGAAGAGAATGAAAAGCTGAGAAAAGATATAGTCAATAGACTTAGAAGAATTGAAGGCCAAGTTAAAGGCATACAAGGTATGATGGAGAAAAATGTTTGTTGTTCAGATGTTTTAGTTCAAATTTCTGCTATTAGATCTGCCATAAATAGAGTAGGTGGTTTAACAATTGAATATTATGCTAATAATTGTTTAAATATAGAAGAAGGTTCAATGGAACAAGAAAGCTTAAAAGAACTTATAAAGACAATTAATACTTTTGTAAAGTAAAAACTATCTATTTTATTTATATTAAATAAGAATAATTTCGTGGTGTTATTTGAATATATGATAAAATATTCTGAAAAGTATTTACAATTTTATAATAAGGTGATATATTTATTTTAATAAAATAAATAAAAGCAATGAAGAGGATAAGTAAAATTAATGTATCTTCAAAGAGAGTTCTACCTTGGCTGAAAGTAGAATAAGAAAGTCGATTTGAATAACACCTCCGAGCTATACTCCGAAAGATAACAACTAGTAGGCAGTAATCAGGTTCACCTGTTATAGTGATAAGGTATATAAGTTTACTTATGTACTTGATAAGGTTATTAATGTGAATTAATAATGAATTAAGGTGGCACCATGAAATATTACTTTCATCCTTTTATAGGATGGAAGTTTTTTTTATATTAAAAATTATTAGGGGGATTTATCATGGAAATTCAAGGAATAATAATACCAGAAGGCTATAAAAGTCAAACAACATTAATCGAAACAGAAGTAAATATTAAAAGGATTAAGGACTTTTTTGAAAGAGAATTAGCAAAAGAACTTAATTTAACTAGAGTATCAGCACCATTATTTGTAGATTCCAAAAGTGGATTAAATGATAATTTAAATGGAATAGAAAGACCAGTAAAATTTGATTTATTATCTACTGGTGAATATGTTGAAATAGTTCATTCCTTGGCTAAATGGAAAAGATTAAGCCTATATAGATATGGATTTAAAGTAGGGGAAGGCTTATATACAGATATGAATGCAATTAGAAGAGACGAAGAACTTGATAATTTACATTCAGTTTATGTGGATCAATGGGATTGGGAAAAAATAATTAATAAAGAAGATAGAAATGAAAATAAATTAAAAGAAGTAGTAAGAAGTATTTATAAAGTATTTAAAAGAACTGAGGAATTTGTACATAAAGAATTAATAGAAGGAGAAGATACATTACCAGAAGACATATTTTTTATAACAACTCAAGAGTTAGAGGATAGATACCCAAATTATTCAGCAAAAGAAAGAGAAGATGCTATATGCAAAGAACATAAAGCAGTATTTATAATGAAAATTGGAGATTTACTTAAATCAGGAGAAAGACATGATGGAAGAAGCCCGGATTATGATGATTGGAAGTTAAATGGTGATATTCTATTTTGGTATCCTTTATTAGAAAGAGCTGTAGAATTATCCTCAATGGGAATAAGGGTTGATAAGGAAGCCTTAGATTATCAGCTAAAAGTATCAGGAAATGATGATAGAAGAAAACTAGATTTTCATAAGATGCTTTTAAATGATGAACTTCCATTTACTATTGGTGGAGGAATTGGACAATCTAGAATTTGTATGTTCTTTTTAAATAAAGCACATATCGGAGAAGTACAAGCTACTATTTGGGATGAAAAAAATATTAAGTTATGTAGAAATAGTGATATAAAACTATTATAAGCAATTTAATTTGATAAAATTAATATTAATGGAGTTTTTTAGACCTTGAAAAATATTGACAATATTTAATGATTATTTATAATAAGTGTATAAACATTATTAAATAAGAATAATTAACGTTTAGTAAATTAAGTTTAACATAATATAAGGAGGCGGGTTTATGAAAGCATTTGTTGATGAAAATACTTGTATTTCATGTGGTTTATGTGAAGGGATTTGTCCAGAGGTCTTCACTTTAGAAAGTGGAGTTTCAACTCCAAAAGTGGACGAGGTTCCAGAAGAATACACTGATGCTACAAGAGAAGCTTGTGATAGCTGTCCAGTAACTGCAATATCAATAGAAGAATAATAGATATTAATAAAGCCATGCAATTTTCATTGTATGGCTTTTATTTATTATTAAAACTTTTTATGTTTAGATATTTTTTCTAATTCTCTAAATTCTCTATTTTTCTTTGCTCTCATAAGCAATCTTGTTAAAGTAGAGATGAAAATTATTCCAATAGACAAGGAACCTGCATTAGAAATAGTATTTATACCTAGTTCTATGGACTCCATTATATTACCATTAATAGCTTCATACATAGTATAATACATGCCTCCGCCTGGAACTAATGGGATTAAAGCACAAATTATTAGAGAAGTTACAGGAGTTTTTAAAACTCTAGCCATAATTTCAGAATAAATACTAAATACTATTGATGAAATAAAAAAGGAAGAATTAGTATTAAAGCCTAAGCTTTCACAATATATGCTAATAAACCAACTTAATCCGCCACCAAGTCCAGCATAAAATAATTTATTTCCTTTTATATTAAATAAGATTCCAAATCCAAGGGATGCAAAAAAAGCAAAGATAGATTGTATTAACATAGTTGAAATATCCATTATAAACCTCCGAAGGCAGAAATCCAAAAGCTAAGTACTGCACCAGTACCTACAGCAATTGATACTGCAACTAAAAAAGCTTCTACAGCTCTAGTAGAACCTGCAAGCAAATCTCCAGATATAGTATCTCTTATTGCATTAGTTATAGCAAGACCTGGAACTAAAAGCATTATAGATCCAATAATAGTTTTATCCATATCATTTATTAAACCTAATTTCAAGAAAATAATAGCCATAATAGCAGTTATACCTGCACAAATACTATTTATAAAAAATTGATTTATCTCAAGATCAGAGAATTTCATTGATAAAGATTTTATTACAAGTCCAATAAAAAATGCTGCAATAGCTTCAGGTAATTGTCCTCCAAAAAGAAAAACAAAGCAGAATGCTCCTAAAGCAGATATTAAAAGTGTTATCTTATTACTGTATCTCTCCCCATTATTAATAATTTTAAGCTGTTCCTTTAATTCTGTAACAGTTAATCCTCTACTAATAATATTTCTAGATAAGTCATTTACTCTATCTACTTTATCCAAGTCTATAGTTCTAGTAGAAACTCTTCTTATTAAAGAATATGTTTTATCGTTATGACAAATGGAAACCATGATACCTGTTGTAGTTACAAAGCTTTCAGCTTCTTCAATACCATAGATTTTGCATATTCTCCATATTATTTCTTCAGCTCTATAGGTTTCGCCACCAGATTCTAACATTATTTTTCCTGCAAAAGTTGCCACGTGAAGTATTTCATTTAAATCCATAATATTATGCCCCTTACAAACTTAAAATTTCTGAGGGTATTATAACACACAGCTAATGTATAGTATACATTATTAAAAATAATTAATTATATGATATTAGAAATTTACATTTAAATAATAAATTATTACATATTTTCATTGATTATTATGGAAATTATATTTATAATTTATTAAAAGTATAAATTTTAATAATATTTTGGGGTGATAAAATGAATTTTGAAAATCTTTCTAGAGAAGATAAAGTTATTGAAGAATTAATTAACAAAGAATTAAAAAGACAGCAAGATGGTATTGAATTAATCGCTTCTGAGAATTTTACATCTAAAGCAGTAATGGAAGCTATGGGCTCATATCTTACAAATAAATATGCAGAGGGTTATCCAAATAAAAGATACTATGGTGGATGTCATGTTGTAGATGAAGTTGAAGATATAGCAAGAGAAAGAGCTAAGGAATTATTTGGAGCAGAACATGCAAATGTTCAACCACACTCAGGATCACAAGCAAATATGGCGGTATATCTGTCTATTTTACAATATGGTGATACAGTATTAGGTATGGATTTAAACCATGGAGGTCATTTAACTCATGGCTCACCAGTTAATTTTTCAGGAAAATTATATAATTTTGTTTCTTATGGAGTGAACAAAGAAACAGAAAAAATTGATTATGAAGAAGTTAGAGCTTTAGCTATAAAACATAAACCAAAATTAATAGTTGCAGGAGCAAGTGCGTATTCAAGAACTATAGACTTTAAAACTTTTAGAGATATATGTGATGAAGTAGGAGCTTACTTTATGGTAGATATGGCACATATAGCAGGATTAGTAGCTGTAGGAGCACATCCATCACCAGTGCCATATGCTGATTTTGTAACATCTACTACTCATAAAACATTAAGAGGACCTAGAGGTGGATTAATTCTTTGCAAGGAGAAGTATGCAAAGCAATTAGATAAAACTATTTTCCCAGGAATACAAGGAGGACCTTTAATACATACTATTGCTGCAAAGGCAGTATGTTTTAAAGAAGCCTTAGACCCATCTTATAAAGAATATATTAATAATGTTGTAACTAACTGTAATGTTTTATCTGAAGAATTAATTAAACATGGATTTAAGATAGTTTCAGGTGGAACTGATAACCACTTAATTCTTGTAGATTTAAACAATAAAAATGTTACAGGGAAAGATGCAGAAAGTCTTTTAGATTCAATAGGAATAACTGTAAATAAAAATACAGTACCAAACGAAACTAAAAGCCCATTTGTAACTTCTGGTATAAGAGTGGGTACAGCTGCAGTAACAACTAGAGGATTTACTACTGAAGATATGAAGGAAATTGCTTCAATAATAAGTGACACTCTTTCTGTAGAAAGCCCTGATATAGACAACTTAAAAACAAGAGTAAAAGCTTTATGTGAAAAACATCCTTTATATATTTAAATATAATAATTATTATGCTTTAATAAATATAATTGTTATAATATAAATAAAGTATAAACATAAAGGAGAAAGCAATGAAGTTAATATCATGGAACGTTAATGGAATAAGAGCTTGTGTTACTAAAGGATTCTTAGATTTCTTTAATGAAGTTGATGCAGATATATTTTGTATTCAAGAAAGCAAGCTACAAGCAGGTCAAATAGATTTAGAATTACCTGGTTATTATCAATACTGGAATTATGCTGAGAAAAAAGGATATTCAGGTACTGCAATATTTACTAAAAAAGAGCCTTTAAATGCTTTCTATGGTCTTGGAATAGAAGAACATGACAAAGAAGGTAGAGTAATTACATTAGAATTTGAAAAATTTTATATGGTAACAGTATATACACCTAATTCTAAAAATGAACTAGCTAGATTAGACTATAGAATGGTTTGGGAAGAGGCTTTTAAAGATTATTTAGTAGAATTAGATAAAAAGAAACCAGTAATAATATGTGGAGATTTAAATGTTGCACATAAAGAAATTGATTTAAAAAATCCAAAGACTAATTTAAGAAATGCAGGCTTTACAATTGAAGAAAGAGATAAGTTTACAGGACTTTTAGCTTCTGGATTTACAGATACCTTTAGATTCTTTTATCCAGATTTAACAGGAGTTTATTCTTGGTGGTCTTATAGATTTAAAGCAAGAGAAAAGAACGCAGGTTGGAGAATTGATTATTTCTTAACATCAAATTCACTGCAAGACAAATTAGAAGGTGCTAAAATACATACAGAAGTATTTGGCTCAGATCACTGCCCAGTTGAATTAGAAATTAATATTTAATTTAAAAAAGTTACTTTATCAAAATAAGGATAAAGTAACTTTTTCCAATGTTGGTAAATATAGTATAATAAGAGTGAATGGGGTGATGTAGTGTCAATTAAAGAAGTGAAAAAATATTTACCAAAGGAGCTTATTGAAATATTAGAAAAAATATATTCAACTAAACAGCTAGATACAATCTATAGAAGTTTTTATAGGGGAAGATGGACAAGTTTTAGAGTGAATAACTTAAGGGGAAATCAAAGCGAAGTTATGGAAGCACTTATGATTAATAAAATTAAGGCAGTAAATCATCCAATAATTAAAAATGCCTTTATAGTTAAAGATAAAAAAGAAAGCGCTTTAAGAAAATTAGAAGTATATAAAAGTGGAAAGATATATTTGCAAAATATATCTTCAATGCTACCACCATTATTTTTAGATTTAAAAGAGGATAATGTAATTTTAGATATGTGTGCAGCACCAGGTGGTAAAAGCTTATATATGGCTGATTTAACTAATAATAAAGCTATTATTCTTGCAAATGATGTTAACGAAATTAGAAGAGAAAGATTAAATTATAATATAGAAAAACAAGGAGCTTCTTCTGTTATAGCCTTTGGTTCAGATGGATGCACTATAGGTAAACGTTTAAATATGTATTTTGATAGAATATTATTAGATGCTCCATGTTCAGGAGAAGGTATAATAAAGATTAATTCAAGTAAATATTTAAGTAGTTGGAGTAAAAGAAAGGTGGAACTAGCATCAAGGCTACAAAAAAAGCTAGTAGATAGTGCATACAATGCCTTAAAGTCTGGTGGTGTTATGGTTTATTCAACCTGTACATTAAATCCCTTTGAAAATGAAGAGGTAATAAATTATGCCTTAGGGAAATATAAGGATTTGACCTTAGAAAAAATAGATATAAATCTACAAAATGTCATAAGGGGAATAACAAGATATGATGGGAAAATATATAGTGAGGAATTAAAGAAATCATTAAGAGTTATACCAAATGATTATATGGAAGGTTTTTTTATAGCTAAATTGTTAAAAGCCTAAGAATAATTACTTTAACCAGAGGAAACTATAATATAAGAATTAATTATAGCTTTGGAGGTTAAAATGAAGAAATTTATAGTAAGTATTATGTTGTTAATATTATTAATTAATGTTAATAATACTGTAATAAGAGCTGATAACAATGATAATAATAATAATTTTACAATTTGCATTGATCCAGGTCATCAAAAGAAAATGGATAGTAAGCCAGAACCAGTGGCTCCTAATTCAAGTAATAAGAAACCTAGAGTATCTCAAGGTACAAAGGGAATAGGAAGTAAAAAAGCTGAATATATAGTGAATTTAGAAGCATCACTTCTATTAAAAGATATTTTAATAGAAAAAGGATACAATGTAATAATGACTAGAGAAAATAATGAAGTTAATATTAGTAATGCTGAAAGAGCAGAGATTGCTAATAAAGCAAAAGCTAATATGACTATTAGAATTCATTGTGATAGCTTAAAGGATGCAAGTAAAACAGGAGCTAGTATTTTAATTCCATCAAAGAATTCAAAGAATACAAAGTCTATATATGAAGAAAGTAATAAATTTGCAAATATATTAAAAGAAAATTTGAAGACTCAAGGTATAAAGGTTAATGGAATTTTTGAAAGAAATGATATAACAGGCTTTAATTGGTCTACAGTGCCAGTTGTTATTTTAGAAATGGGATTTATGAGTAATCACTCTGAAGATAAGATGTTATGTGATCCTTCCTATCAAAAAAAATTAATGAATATAGTTGCAGAATCTATAGATAAATACAAGTGCAATTGCACAGAGAATAGATAATAGGCAATAGTAAATAGATAAAAAATAATAGTCAGTAGATAATAGAGAATATATAAGGGAGCTATCGCAACAGCTCCTAAATTACAAATGCAGAATGTAAAATGTAGAATTATTGATGTAATTCCAAAGGAATTACTAAAAAGATATATA
>NZ_JABUTB010000058.1:37878-40285 GCF_021443865.1 Clostridium sp. | reverse complement strand
CTATTGTCTACTTGACAGGGTCAAGTTTAAAGGGAGTTTCTTCTTTAATTTTACATTTTACATTATTAATTCTACATTATTTATATACTCTTACGCACATGGTTTTAAAAATTGCAAAGAGTTCTGTTCCTTTTTCAATGGATAAATCTGATAAAGATTTTTTAGTAATTAAAGCTACTAGGGGAATTCCTATATCTAAAATAACCTTTGCACTATTTCCATTTATAATAATATCAGTAACTATTCCTCTATGAACATTTCTTGCGCTACTTATAAATGAGCCCTTGCTTAATATAATATCTTCAGGTCTAATAGAAATCTTAACATTACCCGTAAAATCAGTATTAACTTGAATTTTTACAGATGAAATCTCTGCAAATACTTCATCATCTTCTTTAATTATATTTCCTTCATAAGTATTTTCATAACCTTTAGCTTTTGAAAGATAAGCTTCATATTGTGAAGTAGATATGCGAAGGTGCTTACCCATACGATGTGCATCTAAATCGCCACGTTTTATCATTTCATATACTGTACTTTTAGTTATCTTTAGTTTTTGAGCTATTTCTTCTGGAGTATATAAAATATCCTCATTCATTTTCTTCACCTTTTCATTTATTATTATAGAAATAATTTAACATAATATTTATATAATAACAAATAAGATATTTATAATAATTTTCAGTTATTTTATATGAATAAATTTCTAAATATAGAGAAGCTTATATAAATAATATGTATTTGACAGTTACTATATTTTTACATTATAATTAGTATTATCAATTTTAGTTCTGTTTTGTTCTGTTTTATTAGGTTTTACTCTAAAAACATATATGTAAGGAGATTATATAATGAAAAAGAAATCGGTTTTAATTTTAATTTTAGGTATAGTAGCTATCTTAGTTAGTGGTTGTACTTCCAAGGAAGATACAAAAGAATCAAATGAGAAAACTATTACTATTGCAGCAGCAGCAAGTTTAAAAAACTGTATGGATGATAAACTAATTCCAATGTTTAATGAAAAATATCCTAATATTAAGGTTCAAGGAACTTATGATAGTTCAGGAAAACTAAAATCACAAATAGAAGAAGGTGCTGAAATAGATGTATTTATGTCAGCAGCTACAAAGCAAATGAATGAATTAGATAGCAAAGGATTAATAGAAGAAAACTCAATAGTAGATTTATTAGAAAATAAAGTTGTACTTATTGTACCAAAAGGAAATAGTAAAGAAATAAATTCTTTTGATGATATATTAAAATCTGATAAAATAGCAATAGGAGATCCAGCAAGTGTACCTGCTGGTCAATATGCAAAGGAATTATTTGAAAATCTTAAAATCTTTGATGAGGTTTCTAAAAAATCAAGTTTAGGAACTAATGTAACAGAAGTTCTAAATTGGGTAGCAGAAGGAAGTGCAGATTCGGGGGTAGTTTATTCTACTGATGCAGCTTCAAATGATAAAGTAGAGGTAGTTTTAGAGGCTCCTGAAGGAAGTGTTTCTAAAATTATTTACCCAGTAGGAATAATTAAAGAATCTAAAAATAAAGAGGAATCAAAAAGCTTTACTGACTATTTACAATCAGATGAAGCAATAAAGGTTTTTGAGTACTATGGATTTTCAGCTAATAAATAGGAGAATAAAATGGATATATCACCAATAATAATATCTTTAAAAACTGCATTAATTTCAATGATAGTCACATTTTTACTAGGTCTTTTTATTGCAAAATTTGTTGTGAATTTAAAGAGTGAAAAAGTGAAGATGGTTTTAGATGGATTTTTAACCTTGCCACTTGTTTTACCTCCAACAGTTATTGGATTTTTTCTTTTAATAATTTTTGGAGTTAATAGGCCTATAGGTAAATTCTTATTAGACTTTATGGGAGTTAAGATAGTTTTTTCATGGTGGGCAACTGTATTAGCCTCTGTAGTTATATCTTTTCCACTTATGTATCGCTCTGCTAGAGGTGCCTTTGAGCAAATAGATGAAAATTTAATTTTAGCGGGAAGAACTCTTGGATTATCAGAAAGAAAAATATTTTGGCGTGTTATTATGCCAAATGCTATGCCAGGAGTTGCTTCAGGTGGAATATTAGCCTTTGCAAGGGGGCTTGGAGAGTTCGGAGCAACAGCAATGATAGCTGGTAATATAGCAAATAAGACAAGAACACTTCCATTAGCTATTTATTCAGAGGTAGCAGCTGGAAATATGGAATCAGCCCTAGACTATGTGCTAATAGTAACTGTAATTTCATTTATAGTAATTATTTTAACTAATTACTTCACTATTAAAGAAAGAAAGTTTTTAAAGTAGGTAAGAAGAAATGAGCTTATTTGTAGATATTAAGAAAAAATTAAAAGGATTTTCTTTAGAGGTTTCATTTGAAACTAAAGGTGATTATC
>NZ_JABUTB010000058.1:15438-37728 GCF_021443865.1 Clostridium sp. | reverse complement strand
ATAGGATATTTATTTCAAAATTATGCCTTGTTTCCTAATATGACTGTAGAAGAAAATATAGGAATAGCTTTAAAATACTCTAAAGAGGAAAAGGCTAAAAAGATAAGTGAAATAATAAAAAGCTTTCATTTACAAGGCCTTGAGAAAAAGTATCCAAGACAACTTTCAGGTGGACAGCAGCAAAGAGTAGCCATAGCTAGATGCATTATATATAAACCTGATATATTAATGCTAGATGAACCTTTTTCAGCTTTAGATTCATACTTAAAAGAAAAGCTTCAAAGAGAAGTACTAGACCTTCTAAGATTTTATAATGGTGAAGTTCTTATGGTTACACATAGCAGAGATGAAGCCTATAAGTTTTGTAAAAATATTTCTATAATAGAAAAGGGTAAATCAATTTTACTAGGGGATACTAAGGGAGTATTTAAAAATCCAAAGATAAAAGAAGCAGCAATTCTTACTGGTTGCAAAAATATTTCACCTTGTAAAGTTTTATCAAATAATAAAATACATGCTCTAGATTGGGATATAATATTAGAAACAGAGCCCTTAAATAATAAGAATATTAATTATGTAGGAATTAGAGCTCATAATTTTATTATTGTAGATAAAATTGAAAATAATTCTTTAGAAAATATTATAGAATGTAAAATAGATAAAGTAGAAGAAGAAGTTTTTGAATATAATATATTATTCGAAAAGCAAAATTCTAAGACAAGTATAAGTGATAACAAAATCTTATTTAAAGTTAAAAAAGAAGATTGGGATAATAGAAAAAATAAAGAAAAATTAATTTTAAGAATTCCAAAGGAATACATTTTACCTTTAGAGTAGTGAATGTAATTTCATAAAGTATTCTAAAAAAGAGTTGTGGTATATATAGTTAACCACAACTCTTTTTATTGAATAACTAATAGTGAACATGAATAAGATGGAATTTTATATTATCATTGCTCCAACCTAAATCATAAGGAACTAAAAGTCTATTAGTATTATGACAGGTTACTAATGGATATCCTTTAGAGTCAAAACCTGTAACTGTTGATATATGAGTTATTTTCCCTCTCTTTTCATAAGCAACAAAATCTCCAGGTCTCATATTAAAGGCTGATTTATAAATTTGTTGGTAGGTTCCTTTTGCAATACAAGAGCCTCTACCACTGTTAACCATATAATTTTTAAAGCCTTGTGCATTAAGCCAAGCTTTTGTTCCTTCCTTCCCACGATAATTCCATGAAGAATTTTTCTTGAAGGCACCACTTTCATAAAGAATTTGTGAGGCAAAGTTTGCACAGTCCCCCCCATCTGGATTATGATCTTTATATTTTGGGTTATATTTAAAGGTGTAATTTTCATCTTCAGAAACACCGCAATACATATGAGCATAATCTATAGCCTTTTGTAATCTTTCGTTAGGTGAAAAGCTAGGAGCCTTTTGTTTTAATATAAATTCTTTAATTTCTTCAGATTTTAGATTATTTAAATCTAAGGAGTCTGAAAATGGATCTGTATACCACTCCTTTGTAATTATATATTTATCATCAATCTTCTTTAAATTTAAGTAGTGATTGGTTCCAAGTCTAAAATGGTTAATTACATCTGGTGAATCAATATAATAGTAATAAAAATCTGTAGCTACATCACAAATTACTCCATATAGATCATTTTCTTTTTCAGCTACCTTTCTTATCTTTACAATAGATTTTATATCTTTAAATTGTACAGCTTGTTTTTCTGACCAGTTTATTAAGTACTGAGTTTTCTTAGCTTCACTTTCATAAGCCCATAAGCTGACTTTAATTTTTAAATTATAAAAGTCTTTTAAAAGTTCTGTATCATTAGAGACTATTGCTGAATTTCTTTTAGCAAATAAATTTTCAAGCAAGTCTTTAAACTCTTTTTTTACTTCATCGGAAGAGTAATCTATTTTGGTAGTATTTGATTCATCCTCTAAAGCAAAACAATATGAAGTAGGAATAAAAATAAATATAAGAAAAATAATTAAGACTATATTAATTAATTTAAATTTCACAAATAAAATTCCCCTTTCTTAAATACTTACTTGTAGTTTGTACTAAACTTATAAAATTTATATATAAGTTATAAGTATTTAAATAGGATGTTTTTAGCAAATAAGTAATATTAACCATATAATATAAATAATTAATTTAAGAGGTTATATAAATGAAAAGGTTAAATTATTTATATGATAATGCTAAAGAAGTTAAATTTGATGATGGAGATAATATAGTTTTTATTTCTGATATCCATAGAGGAGATGGAACATACTTTGACTCTCTTTTGCCAAACAAAAATATATATAAGACTGCTTTAGGATATTATTTTAAAAAGGGATTTACCTATGTAGAAGTTGGAGATGGAGATGAACTTTGGAAAAATAGACATTGTAATAATATCGCTTATATTTATAGTGATATTTTCAATCTCTTAAATAAATTTAAAGAGGAAAATAGAATTTATCTTATTTATGGGAATCATGATATAATAAAAAATAGAGAGAATTTTTATGCTACCCAATATAAAGCCTGTAAAAAGGTGGGAAGTAACTATGGAAAGAATTTATTGAAATTTATTAAAGACAGTGAATTTCATGAAGCTATAAATTTTAAGTATACTCCAGTAAATGAGAAGTTTTTAGTAACTCATGGACATCAAGTTGATTTAATGAATTCTAATTTTTGGTTTTTTTCAAGATTTCTAGTAAGATATGTATGGAAATTTTTAAATGGTGTTGCAGGTTTTAATGATCCAACTAGCCCAGCTATAAATAATAGAAAAGGAAATAAAGTAGATAGAAAATTATTAAAATGGACTAAGGATAATGGGAAGATGATACTTTGTGGACATACACATAATAGTAGGATGCCAGAAATTAATGAACCTCCATATTTTAATGACGGCTGTTGTGTGCTTCCCTATGCAATAACTGCTTTAGAAATTGAAAAAGGAAGTATTTCTTTAGTTAAGTGGAATATAGAATCCCAAGAATCAGGCGTTTTATGGGTTAGAAGGAAGGTAATAACAGGACCCTATAGATTAGATAATTATTTATTATGGGCAAGAGATGAAAGAATAAGAAAGATAGAAGAGGAAAAGAAAAAGAAATAAGAGGAGAAGATAAGATGTATTCAATAGATTTACACTGCGATACAGCTAGCAGATTATTATATGAAGATTTAAAATTAAAGGAAAGTATTTGTAAGGTAGACATAGAAAAATTGAAAAAAGCAAAGGCTAAAGCACAGGTGTTTGCACATTTTATAGAATTAAATATTGTTGAAAATCCTTATACTGAATTTATTAATATGTATAATAATTTTATTAGTGAACTAAAGGAAAATGAAGATAGTATAGAAATAGTAAGAAATTTAAAAGAATTAGAAAATGTCAATAATAAAGGTAAAATAGGGGCCTTTTTATCAATAGAAGAAGGAGAAGTGTTAGAGGGAAAAGTAGAAAGAGTAGAAGAACTTTATAACCTAGGAATAAGGTTTATAACTTTAACTTGGAACTTTAAAAATGCTATAGGATATCCTAATGCAGGATATAAATTTAAAGACCTTGGATTAACTGATAAAGGTAAAGAGATAGTACTAGAAATGGAGAGAGTAGGTATAA
This sequence comes from Clostridium sp., assembly GCF_021443865.1. GTDB lineage: Bacteria > Bacillota > Clostridia > Clostridiales > Clostridiaceae > Clostridium. The sequence continues at coordinate 34,086 of NZ_JABUTB010000058.1, read as the reverse complement.
TACCTGATTGCTCTCACTTATCAGATGGTGGATTTTATGATTTAATTGATATTTGTAAGAAGCCTTTTATAGCAACTCATTCAAATGCGAGGAAAGTTACAGATCATTCAAGAAATTTAACTGATGATATGATAGTTAAGCTTGCAGAAAAAGGAGGAGTTATGGGATTAAACTTCTGTGCACCATTTTTAGGAAAAGAAAAAGTTCCTTCAATTAATTCTATGATTCAACATATTAAACATACTAGAAATGTTGGAGGTATAGATGTACTTGCTTTAGGAACAGATTTTGATGGAATAGGAAATGAAGTTGAAATTGAAAATATAGGTGAAATAGGAAGACTAAGAGATGCTTTATTAAAGGAAAACTTCACAAATTCAGAAATTGATAAAATATTTTATGGAAATATAAAAAGAGTACTTAAAGAATGGATGTAAACGAAAGGAAGGAAATTATAAAAAGTTATGAAAAGGGGAAACTTTTTATAATTTCCTAATAGTAAAGAAAAAGGAGTTGGACATGGATAGTTTAAATGGAAAGATAGCATTAGTTACTGGTGCAACAAGAGGAATTGGAAAGTCTATAGCCTTTGAACTTCTTAAAGAGGGAGCTACTGTAATATTAAATTATTCTAAGGATGATTTATCTGCAGAGGAAACCTTAAAGGAAATAGAAGCTTTAGGTGGATATGCTAAGTTATATAAGGGTGATATATCAAATTATGAAGTATGCAAAAATATGATGGATTTCGTAATTACTACCTTTGGTAAAATAGATATATTAATAAATAATGCAGCTGTTTCATTTAGAGGATTGTTCATGGATTTTTCAGAGAGAAATATTAATGATATTTTTGGAATTAATGTATTAGGAGCTATGTATTTAAGCAAGGAAGCTATACCACATATGTTAAGTAAATCTTATGGGAATATAATAAATATTTCATCTATATGGGGGGAAGCAGGAGCTTCTTGTGAAGTTTTATATTCTAGTACTAAGGGAGCTATTAATTTATTTACTAAATCCTTAGCAAAGGAAATGGCACCTATGGGAATAAGAGTTAATGCCATAGCACCAGGAGTAATAGATACTGAAATGAATTCATTTTTATCTACAGAGGAGAGAGAAGAATTAGAAGAGGAAATTCCTTTTGGAAGATTTGGAAGCACTGAGGAAGTAGCTAAAATGGTAACTTTCTTATGTAGTGATAAGTGTCAGTATTTAACTGGTCAGGTTATTAAAATTGATGGAGCAATGATTTAGTGCTTCGCACAATGAAAGAATGAAAAAATTAAGAAATAAAAGAATTAAGGAAAAAACTACTTTCAGTAGTTTTAGATTTCAATGGATTTTAAGGAATAAGGGACTGCATTTTGCAGTCCCTTAGTTGTTTCTTTTATTAGGTTTTGCGTATTTTTTGTAGAGAATTTTTATTGCTTTTATAATATATTTAATTAATAGGTAAATTAAGAATATGTAAAGAAAACCATATAGACCGTAGGCTATATCTGCAAATTCCATATTACCTCTATTAGTTATCTTTTGCTGGATTTCTATAGCAAATACTATAACTATCATTACAGTTAATGTATAAATAAAGGAAATTGCAGTAATGCTATACTTTGATAATTTCTTAAATATAATTTGAGTAAAGCCAAATATTATAATGCCTATTAAAGCCATAAAGATAAAGTGAAGTTGTTTATCATTTAATGGATATCCTGCAATACTTATAATATCTAATACTTTATCATGTAAATCGTTTATAAAGCTTGCTACTAATTTTAATATTTCTACCATGTTTGTCCCCCAATATCTTTTTTGTTATTATATCATAAAATAACAATAAAACTAACTCTGTGTTATAATAGACTTATTGAGTTTAGAAAATATATATAGTTATGGAGTTGTTTAAGAAGGAATAATATAAATGATAGATGCTATTTGTATATTTATCCTTGTTATGCAGAAGAAAGGAAATAAAATATGGGAAAAATACTAGTACTTGCAGAGAAACCATCTGTAGGTAGAGATTTAGCTAAGGTTTTGAAATCTAATATAAATAAGGGAGCCTATATAGAAGGTAATAAATATGTTATTACTTGGGCTTTAGGACATTTAGTTGGATTACAGGACCCTGAAAGCTATGATGAAAAATATAAGCATTGGAGTATGGAAACTCTTCCAATGTTACCTAAGCATATGAAGCTTACTGTTTTAAAGAAAACATCAAAGCAATTTTATGAAGTAAAAAAACTTTTAAATAGAAATGATATAGAAGAAATAGTTATTGCAACAGATGCAGGAAGAGAAGGAGAGCTAGTTGCTAGATGGATAATAGAAAAGGCAGGAGTTAAGAAGCCTATTAAAAGACTTTGGATTTCTTCTCAAACAGATAAAGCAATACTTGAAGGTTTTAGAAACTTAAAATCAGGAAGTGAATATGAAAATTTATATAAGGCTGCAGTATGTAGAGCAGAAGCAGATTGGATAGTTGGACTTAATGCTACAAGGGCACTAACTTGTAAATATAATGCACAACTTTCAGCAGGAAGAGTTCAATCACCAACCTTAGCTATGATAGTTCATAGAGAAGAGGAAATTAAGAATTTTAAACCTAAGACATTTTATACTATAAATGCAAAGGGTAAAGATGTTAATTTAGAGTGGGTTAATAAGGATAATAACTTAAGAATATTTGATGAAGAATTTGCAAATAAAATAATAAGTAAAGTTCAAGGGGAAAATGCGAAGATAGTATCAATAACAGAAACTCCTAAGAAAAAGTTCTCACCAGCTCTTTATGATTTAACAGAGCTTCAAAGAGATGCAAATAAGATTTGGGGTTATTCTGCAAAGCAAACCTTATCTATAATGCAAAGGCTTTATGAAAATCATAAAATACTTACTTATCCAAGAACTGATTCAAGATATATATCTACAGATATAGTTCCAACTATTCCAGAAAGACTAAGAGCTATATCTACTGGAGAATATAGAATGGCAGCGTCTGAAATACTTAAGAATAAAATAAATTCAAATAAGAGCTTTGTAGATAATAGCAAGGTTAGCGACCACCATGCTATAATTCCAACAGAACAAAAACCTAACTTAAGTAATTTAAGTTCTGAAGAAAGACATATTTATAATCTTGTAATAAAGAGATTCTTAAGTGTATTAATGCCACCATTTGAATATATACAAACTAATATAAAGGCAGATATAAAGGGAGAAAGCTTTGTTGCTAAAGGAAAGGTAATAAAAGCTAAGGGATGGAAAGCCTTATATGATAAAGATTTCTCAGAAGAGGATTCAAAAGAGGATGATTTAAAGGATCAAGTTCTTCCTAAATTTAGTGAAGGTGATTTAATAAATATTATTAAGGTTGAATTAAAAAAGGGAGAAACTAAACCTCCAGCAAGATTTAATGAAGGTACACTTTTATCAGCAATGGAAAATCCTCAAAAGTATGTAAATGTAAATAAGGAAGCAGCTAAGACTTTAAATGAGACAGGTGGACTTGGAACAGTTGCAACTAGAGCAGATATAATAGAAAAACTATTTAATTCATTTGTTATAGAAAAGAAGGGGAAAGAAATAGTTCCAACATCTAAAGGAAAACAATTAATAGAGCTAGTACCTAATGAACTTAAGTCTCCATTATTAACAGCTAAATGGGAAAATAGACTTGATGGAATAAGTAAAGGAAAAGACAATCCAAATGACTTTATTAAGGAAATGAGAAATTATGCAATAGCTTTAGTAGAAGCAGTTAAAAGTGATAACAGTAAATTTGTTCATGATAATAAAACAGGCAAAAAGTGTCCTAACTGCGGAAAATACCTATTAGAAGTTAAAGGTAAAAATGGAGTTATGCATGTTTGCCAAGATAGAGAGTGTGGATATAGAGAAAGCGTAAGTAGAACTACTAATGCAAGATGCCCAGAATGTAAGAAAAAGTTAGAAGTTAGAGGTCAAGGAGAGGGTAAGATATACGTATGCCCTAACACTAATTGTAACTTTAGAGAAAAGGCATCTCAATTTGAAAAGAGATTTGATAAAAAGGGTAAAGTAGATAAAAGAGAAGTTAATAACATGATGAAGAAAATGAAAAAGGAAGCAGAGGACTTTAATAATAATCCTTTTGCAGAACTTTTAGGAAAGATGAATTTAAAAGACTAATGAAATAATTAGATAGCAAATGAGAGAAGTAGAAATACTTGTTTCATTTGCTTTTTTTAATTGAAAACACATTATATTTTAACTAAAATGCAAATGTGTTTATATTACAATATTTGGTATAATTCTCTTATTAAATGTGGGAGGCGCATTATGGACGAAATGATTTTGCTTGGAATTAAAATAGTAGCTATAATTCTTGGAGTAATAATATTATTCTGGATTATAGGCTTTAGAATAATTCCAAATGACAAGGTTGGTATTGTTGAAAAATGGTGGTCTACAAAGGGATCATTAAGGGAACAAATAATTGCATTAAAAGGGGAAGCTGGATATCAGCCTGCATTACTAAGAGGAGGTATTCATTTTAGGACTCCATTTATTTATAAAGTTCATGTAGTTCCTTTAGTAACAATACCTCAAGGAAAAATTGCCTATGTTTTTGCAAGAGATGGTAAACCTCTAGAAGCTACACAAACCTTAGGAAAAGTAGTTAGAGAGGGAAATAACTTTCAAGATGTAAGAGGATTTTTAGAAAATGGAGGACAAAAGGGTCCACAAAGGGGAATAATAAGAGAAGGTACTTATGCCTTTAACCTTGCTCAATTTGTAATTATTACAGAAAATAAAACTTATTATTTAAAAATGGGTAATAAACAAGAGTTAGATACTATTTCAACTATGTCTAGATTAATTGCTGAAAGAAAAGGCTTTGAACCAGTTATAATTGAAGGTAATAGTGATTTAGTAGGAATTGTCACAGTTCATGATGGACAATCTTTAGGATCAGAAAATATAATATGTCCTATAGTTGGTGATAATCATAAGGATGAAAATTACCATAATAATTTCCAAGATATTGATGCATTCTTAAGAGCAGGTGGATATAGAGGTAGGCAATATCAAGTTTTAGCAGATGGGACTTACTTTATAAACAGATTATTTGCCACAGTTGAATATATTCCTAAAATTATTATTCCAGTTGGCTTTGTAGGTGTTGTTGTTTCATATACAGGATCAAAGGGAGAGGATTTCTCAGGAACTGATTATAAACATGGTGAGTTAGTTAAAAAAGGTTATAGGGGAGTTTGGAATGAAGCTTTAATGCCAGGTAAATATGCTTTTAACACTTATGCAGGTAATATAATTAAAGTTCCAACAACTAATGTAATATTAAAATGGATTAGCAATCAAAATGGTAGTCATAAATATGATGAAAATCTTAAAGAAGTTAATTTAATTACTAAGGATGCCTTTGAGCCAACCTTACCACTATCTGTAGTATTTCATATAGACTATAGAAAAGCACCTCTTGTAATTCAAAGGTTTGGAGATATAAAGATGCTTGTAGATCAAACATTAGATCCTATGGTATCTGCATATTTTAAAAATATAGGACAAACTAAAACATTAATAGAATTAATACAACAAAGAAATGAAATTCAAGCTCAAAGTTCATTAGAAATGAAGGGGAAATTTGATCACTATAATTTAGAATTAGAAGAAGTACTAATAGGTACTCCTGGAAGCTCTAAAGCAGATTCAAATATAGAAACAATATTAACTCAATTAAGAAGTAGGCAAATTGCAAAGGAACAGCTTGAAACTTATGAAACTCAACAAAGGGCAGCTGAAAAAGAAAAGGAACTTAGAGAAGCAGAAGCCATTGCAAAACAACAAACTACTTTAACTGAATCAGATATTAATATTAGAATTCAAGAAAATCAAGGTAAAGCAGAACTTATGAAGGCTAAGCAAGATGCTGAAAAAATACAAAATCTTGCAGAAGCAGATGCATATAAAGTTAAAAAGCAATCTGAAGCAGAAGCCTTTAAGATAAAAATAACAGCAGAAGCAGATGCTGATAAGGAAGCAAGAGTAGGTATATCAAAGGCTATAGCTGCAAAAGAGCAAGTAAATGCTTATGGTGGACCACAATATAAAGTTATAAATGATGTTATGACTTCCTTTACAAATGCCATTAAGGAAGGCAAAATTGATATAGTTCCAAGAACTCTTATTAATGCTGGAACAGAAGGAGAAGGTAAGGGAGCTAATGCTTTTGAATCCTTAGTAATGCTTTTGTTAAGTGAAAAGTTAACTGCAATTGGAGAAAACAAATCTTTAGAAGAATCAGCAGATATGTTGAAATTAAAAGAAGAAATAATGGCTAATTTAAGAGAAAAAAATGCTACAGAATTAGAAAGTTAATTAATTAAATTTGGGGCTGCTATGACAGCCTCTTTTCTTTAAATTATTATTTTCAGAAAATTAAAAATAAATCTTAGGGATTTATTGACAATTTGTATTTCAGATAATATAATAATTAAGAAAACAAAAATAAAGTAAAAAGGAGGTAGGAAAAATGTTAAATATGATAAAAGCTTTTAGACCAACAATTAAAAATCAGATAATACAAAAAAATAATTATATTAATAATCCTATCTCAATGTGTGAATTTAAGATATAAAGAATTTATGCAGGTTTACTTTATAAAAACTACTTTAATTCTAATTTAAAGATGTAATTTTATAAAAAAAGTAATTAAGCCAGGGTTATTGCCGTGGTTTTTTGTTTTATTTTAAATAAAACAAAAAGCTATGGATTTCCTTGGCCTTTTTATATCTATTAACATGAGGAGGTTAAAAAATAAGCAATATATAAAACTAAAGGGGGAAAATAAATGACTAGAATACTTAAATATGTTTCAAAGTATAAGGGATTATTATTCTTTGGAACTTTTGCAATGATAGCAGTAATTGTGGTTGATCTTTTTATGCCTTATCTTCAAAAAGTATTTATTGATGAAGGTATTACTCAAGGAAACTATAGTGTTATAAAGACAATTTTAATAGGAATTTCAGTAATTACAATAACAAAATCAATTTTGGGGTATTTGAAGGAATTTCTTTACGACTATTTAAGCGTAAAGGTACATGCAGATATTAAAAATGATATGTTTAATCATATTCAAAAATTAGAATTTAAATACTTTGATGAAATGAATACTGGTGAACTAATGTCTAGAATAGGTGAAGATGTTGAAAATATCTGGCAAACCCTAGCATTTGGTTTTAGATTATTTATAGAAAATATAATTTATTTTGTTATTTCAACAATAATTTTATTTTCATTAAATTGGCAACTGGCTTTAGCTTGTTTTGTTATTATGATTCCAATAGGCTTTATGGCAATTAGTTTAGAGAAGAAGTTTGGAGAAAACTATGGTAAATTAAGTGATAAAACAGCAGAAATTACAACCACTGCCCAAGAAAATATTGCAGGGGTTAGACTTGTTAAGGCCTTTGCAAGAGAAAAATATGAAATGAAAAAGTTCTTAAAAATGAACAGAAAATTCTATGATTTAAGCATGGAACAAGGGAAAATAATTGGAGATTACTTTCCACCTATTGAATTTTTAACAAATATATCTTTAGTTGTAATGATAGTTTATGGTGGTTTCATTGTTATGAAAGGGAATATAAGCATTGGGGTATTAGTAGCCTTTAGTGGTTATATTTGGAACCTAATATGGCCAATGAGAATGCTAGGAGAATTACTAGACTTACTTTCAAGAAATACTGCTTCAGCTAAGAAGATATTTGAAATAATGGACAAAGAGCCTGAAATTCAAAATATAGATAAAGCTTATAGTCCTAAAGAATTAGTTGGAGATATTAAATTTAATAATGTTAGCTTTAAATATAAGGATGAATATGTTCTTAAAAATATTAATTTAGATATTAAGGCTGGAAGTACAGTAGCTATTATGGGAACTACGGGATCTGGTAAATCTACTTTAATTAATTTAATTGGAAGATACTATGATGTAACTGAAGGAAATATAGAAATAGATAATGTGGACCTTAAGGATTATGATTTAAACTTTTTAAGAGAAAAGATGGCTATTGTTCCACAAGATACCTTCCTATTTTCAGATTCAATAATAAATAATATAAGATTTAGTAATGAAAATGCAAGCTTTGAAGAAGTAGTAAAGGCAGCAGAATTAGCTTGCGCTTTAGAATTTGTAGAGGGATTAGAAGAAGGCTTCTATACAGAAATTGGAGAAAGAGGTATGGGCTTATCTGGAGGTCAAAAGCAAAGAATTTCAATTACAAGAGCATTGGTAAGAGAATCTAAAGTGCTAATTTTAGATGATTCTACTTCAGCTTTAGATATGGAAACTGAATATAGTTTATTAAAGAATTTATCTAAAAGAGAAAATACTAGTACAACTTTTATTATCGCACACAGAATTTCAGCTGTTAAGAATGCAGACCTTATAATTTATCTAGAGGATGGAGAGATAAAGGAAAAAGGAACTCATGAAGAATTATTAAAGGTTAAAGGAAAATATTTTGATGTTTATTGTAGCCAATTTAAAGACTTTAATCTTTTAGAAGAGGAGGTTATATAGATGAAAAACAACTCAATAAAAAAAGATGAAGAAGTAATGAGAAGAAGTAAAAGTGAAATAATAGTAAAACTTTTGGCATATTTAAAACCTTATAAATTACAATCTTTTATTGTTATTTTACTGATGATTTTTGTTATGATTTCTGGAATTGTTAATCCTCTTTTGCTAAAAATAGCTATAGATGATTATATAGTAACTGAAAATGTTCAAGCATTAGTTATGATTGGTGTACTTTTAGTTGTATTGAATTTAGCAGCTTGGATAGTTTCAAAAATTAGATGGACAATGATAACTTCCATAACTAATAATATTTTAGTTAATATAAGGCATGAATTATATAGCCATATTCAATATTTATCCTTTGATTTCTTTGATGGAAGACCAGTAGGGAAAATTTTGGCTAGAGTAGTTGGAGATGTTAATTCTTTAAAGAATTTATTTTCACAAAGTATTCAATCTTTTATTCCTCAAATTTTATATCTAATATGTGTTACTATAATTATGTTTGCCCTTAATGTAAAACTTGCTTTAGCTTGTTTAGCACTTTTACCTTTACTAGGAATTGCAATGTTTTGTATTGAAATTATTTCAAGAAGAAGATGGGAAATTTATAGAAATAAAAGATCAAATTTAAATGGATTTACCCATGAAGATTTTTCAGGAATCAAAGTAGTAAAGGGCNTGAAAAGGAAGACATAAAATTCACTACTAGCACACTACTTACTTGTATCCAGGGAAACACAGAATAGATGTACTTCATACATCAAAGGCAAACTTAGAAGTAAAACGCAAGAAAGAGAAAAAGGAACAGAAAAAAACTTTAAATCTATGGTAGAGGAGCAAAGTGATACATTTATAGAAGCAGTAAAAATTAATGATTTCTTTTGGCCTTTAGTTGAATTATCATGGGGACTTGGAGCAGTTATAGTATTTTGGATTGGATATAGATTAGTTATAAATAATGAAATTCAAATAGGTACTTTAATAGCCTTTTCTATGTATGTAGGAATGTTTTGGAGACCTATAATGAACCTTTCTAGTTTTTATAATAATTTAATTACAAACTTTTCAGCAGCAGATAGAATATTTGATATTTTAGATATAGAACCAATTATTAAAAATTCATTAAATGCAAAGGAAATTGGCAAAATTAAAGGAATAGTTGAATTTAAAAATGTATATTTTGCTTACGATGAAAATAATGAGGTTTTAAAGAATGTTAGTTTTAAGGTTAATAAAGGTGAAAAAATAGCATTAGTTGGAGCAACAGGAGCAGGAAAGACTACAATAGTATCTTTACTTAGTAGATTTTATGATCCAACTTCAGGTGAAGTTTTAGTTGACGGTAAAAATATAAAATATATAGATTTAGAATCTTTAAGAAGTCAAATGGGAATAATGCTTCAAGATACCTTCTTATTTTCATCAACTATTATGGAAAATATAAGATATGGAAGATTAGATGCAACAGATGAAGAAGTTATAGAAGCTGCAAAGGCAGTTAATGCCCATGACTTTATAATGAAATTAGAAAAGGGATATGAAACTGAAGTAAATGAAAGAGGATCAAGACTTTCTTTAGGACAAAGACAACTTGTATCCTTTGCAAGAGCTTTACTTGCTAATCCTAGAATTTTAATTTTAGATGAAGCCACTTCCAATATTGATACTCAAACAGAAAAGTTAGTACAAGAGGGAATAGAAAAACTTCTTCATGGAAGAACTTCCTTTGTTGTAGCCCATAGATTATCTACAATTAGAGATTGTGATAAGATTATGGTTATAAATGATGGAGAAATTGAAGAAGCAGGAAATCATGATGAATTACTAAAAAATAAAGGTAGTTATTATGATTTATATATGGCTCAATACAAATTCTTAAGTGAAGGTGTATAGATTAATAATTAATAAACTTAAAGGTAATGGAAGCTAATAACCTCCATTACCTTTTAATTTTTGTATGTAAGAAAGTAATTTCTATTTTAATTAAATTTTCAATAATAATATTCATATAATTAGCATAGTATTTATTAGAACATAACATAAGGATTAAAGGGTAATTAATAAGAGGGGAGGAAAATTGGTGAAGAGACTGGATGAACTTATCCTTGATGATAATACATTCCTTGTAAATGGAATAAAAGGATTTATTAAAGACCATGAGAGAGATAATGAAAATAAAAACATAAAAGAAATCATTTATACTAAAAAAGTCTATGAATCTAAAAAGGATACTATAAGATTTATAAAAGCAAAGAGAAAAGAATATAAAGCTAAAATTCTATTAATAGAAAATAATATTAATGTATTAAGTAACACTTTAAAGGATTTAGAATTTGAAAGAAATATAAGAGAAGATAGAATTAAAGATGATAAAACAAGAACTGAGGAGTTTAAGGAAAGCTTGGAAGATATAGAAGCGGCTATAATGGAAACCAATAAAATAATATATTCAGAAGAAAATAAAATTAAAAAGCTACGAGAATATTATAAAAACTTTAATGATACATCTTTGGAAGAAGAAAAAATAGTTTATATCTTTTTTAATTATATAAAAAGAGAATATATAAGATTTAGAAGAAATCTAGTTAAAGCTTTAAATTCTAATACTTTAACTGGAGAAGAATTAATTTTAACCTACGAATATCTTTTGATTATAACTAAAAGAATGATATGTATTGAGGAGGATTTATTAAGTGGATAATTATTTTAAGGAGGATTTACTAAAGGAAAATGTAAAAGAAAAAATTAAGTTGCTTTATAAGGATATAGTAATAGAGGATATCAAAGAAGAAATAATTAAAAGCAAAGAAGAAGTTTTAGAAAATATAAATGATGGAAGTAATAACAAAAAAATAAATAAGGACATACTTAATAAGCTAGATCAATTACTAATTATGGTAGATATGATTGAAAACAAAGAAGAAGAAGATTTAAATTCTATAGCTAAAAATAATAAAATAATTCTTGTTTTAAACAGTATAATAGTAGTATTTTTATTAATTAGCTTTTTTATATAATAATAAAATAGGAGCTGTCGCAACAGCTCCTATTTTATTCGTAATTTTCTTCATCATTGGCTTTCTTTAGAGTAAATTCAAATTTCACACCATCTTTAGTGTTAAATAAAGAATAAGAGCTTTCATGTAAGCTTAAAATCCTCTTTACAATAGCAAGACCTAAACCATTGCTATTATTTGATGAATTTCTTGCTTTATCTATTCTATAGAATTTGTTATATAAATTATTAATTTCTTCCTCAGGAATATATGCACCTTTGTTTTCAACTGATATAGTAACAATTTCATCAGTACTAGTTATATCTACTATTACTTTATTGTTATTAGGTGTATATTTTAAAGCATTACTTAACAAATTAGTTATAACTTGTTCTAATTGAAAAACATCACCTAGAATATAACAATATTCTAAATCAGAGTTTAGTTCTAATTTAATATTTTTTGACTCAAACTCCAATTTAAAGCTTTTTAGTATTTTTTGAATTAATCTTAAAATATTAAATCTTTCAATTACTAATTCTAAATTACCTGATTCTAATTTGGAAAGCTCTAACATATTAGTAACTAGCTTATTCATTTTATGAGACTCATCTATTATAGTTTCAAGATAAATTAAGGCATCTTTTCCAGTAACTATACCATCCTTTAAGCCTTCAGCATATCCTTCTATAATTCCTATTGGAGTTTTTAAATCATGGGAAACACTTGCTACAAAGTCTTTTCTCATTTCTTCAAGCTTACGCTCTTTTTCAATATCCTCTTCTAATTTTTTATTTTTAAGTTTTAAATCTTCTAAAGCATTTTCTAAAGTAGAAGATAGAAAATTCAATGTGTTTGCAAGATTTCCTATTTCATCATCAGAAGTTGTTTCTTCACATTTAGCTGTAAAATCCATAGCTGACATTCTTTTAGCAACTTTATTTATATTAACTAGTGGTTTAGATATTAAATTTGCATAAACATATGCAAGAAAAATTCCAATTACACTAAAGCCTAAAAATAAATAAAAATAAAATTCACGTATTACATCAGTAGCCTCATTTATAGGTTGCATAGAAGATACTGTTACTATAATAGAATCATTTTTTTGATTTAATGACATTGGAGTTAAGATACCTATTTTAGTACTATTACTAAAAGCATTTTCAAATACGCTAGTTTGTGATTTTCCTGTAGTAAGAACTTTATTAATAAGATATTTATCATCTATTAGCTCTTTACAGAAGGAGGTTAGTGTTTGAAAATCATCACTATTATTATAATTTAACAGATATTTTAGGTTACCATCTGTAGAAAATATAGCGATTTTAGAATTTGTATTCTGCTCAAATCTAAATAAAGCTTCAGTTAGTCTATTTTGATCTGAAATATCATAGGAATACATATTACTAAATTTTATTGCTTCTTTAGTCATATCCTTAATTTTTTTATTTAAGTAAAAGTCCTCAAAAAATAATCTTTGAAATAGCATACTAAATATTAAAACCATAAAAATTAATCCAAAGGTTATAGTAAATAATTTTTTTGATATGCTAAATTTATTTTTTCGCTTCAAATCTATATCCACTTCCTCTTACTGTAATAATATAACAAGCCTTTTCACCAAGCTTTTCTCTTAATCTTTTTATATTAGTATCTACAGTTCTTAAATCACCATAATAGTCTAAGCCCCAAACATTATCTAATATGGTATCTCTTGATAAAGCTATTCCTTCGTTATCTGATAAATAACATAGAAGCTCAAACTCCTTAGGAGATAGATTAATAATTTCATCATTTATCTTAACTTCATGAGAAAGCTTATTTATTGTTAGACCATCATAGTCATTTAAATTTGAGAAGGTATCTTCAGAAGTTCTTTTAAGCAGAGCTTTTACCTTAGCAACTAACACCTTTGGTGAAAATGGCTTAGTCATATAATCGTCTGCTCCCATTTCATAGCCAAAAAGCTTATCCTCTTCTTGACCCTTTGCAGTTAATAAAATAACAGGAACTGCAGAAACCTTTCTTATAGTTTCTAAAACTGTTATTCCATCAACCTTAGGCATCATTATATCTAAAATAACCAAATCTATTTTGTTATGCATAAAGTAGTTTATTCCTTCATCTCCATCAGCAGCTTCTATAATAGTGAAGCCTTCCTTTAAAAAATAATCTTTAAGTAAAAATCTTATACGAGTTTCATCTTCAATTAATAAGATATTCTTTTTCATAAAAGCCCTCCTTTTAGTGTTAATATAATTATTATAAGTTCCAATAAAAATAAGGTAAAGTCTTATTATAAATAAAATAAATCAAAATAGCCCTAATAATATAGATTATTACAGTAAACATAGATATAATAATAGTGTATATTTTTAAGTATTCATATTATATTTTTAAATAATATAATGTGAAAGATGGGTGGGTTTGAATGTTTAAATTGAATTTTGATGTGAAAAAGCATTTTTTAGATAATGGACTAGAAGTTGTAACTATAAAAAAAGATACTAAAATAACTTCTATAAATGTGGGGGTTAAGGTTGGATCTTTATATGAGAATATAAATGAAAAGGGAATTTCCCATTTTATTGAGCATATGTTATTTAAGGGAACTAACAGTAGAACTTACGAAGAACTAAATGATGAACTTGAGTTTTTAGGGGGAGAGTATAATGCATATACTGATTATACTTCAACTGTTTATACTATAAGTTGTTTAGAAGAGGAATTAAATAATGCTATTGATATATTAGGGGATATGATAATTAATCCAGCTTTTGATAGTGAGGAGCTAGAAAAAGAAAGAGGAGTAATTCTTGCAGAAATGAGGGCTAGCAAGGATGACATAGAAGATTTAAGCTTTAAGAGAACAAATGAAATAGCTTTTAAGAATAATCCTTTAAGATATGATGTTGCAGGGGTAGAGAAAAATGTTAAATCTTATAAGAGAGAAAACTTATTAGACTACTATAATAAATATTATTTACCTAATAATTCATTGATAACTGTAGTATCTTCCTTAGAACATGAAGAAGCATTTAATAAAATTAAAGAAGTATTTTCTTCCTGGGAAAAAGGTGAAACAAAGGAAATAGTAATAAGCAAAGAGGATAATATTTCAAAATCAGTAACTACAATAAAAAAGAATATAGAACAAAACACTATAGTTTATTTATATACTTTTTATAACTTAAGTAAAGATTTAGAATTACCTCTTAGAATACTAAATCATAGACTAGGAGAAAGTTCTAATTCTTTATTATTTAGAGAAGTTAGAGAAAAAAGAGGACTTGCTTATGACATATATACTAGTATAGATATGACAAATAATGTTAAGACTTTATATATCTATACTTCAGTTGGAGAAGATGACTTAGAATCAGCTAAAAAAGCTATTGATGAAACTATAGAATCAGTTATAAGTGGTGATTTAGAAATTGGAGAAAAAGACTTAGAGCTTATGAAAAAGGTTCATAAGACAGCAGTTATTTCTACTTTAGAAGATCCTTCAGAACTTTGTAACTATATGTTACATCAAGGGTTAGATGGGGAAGATTTTCATGAGTTCCTAGAAGATATGAAGAGATTAAATAGTTTAGATATAAATAAAATTCATAAAGTGGCGAAAACAGTCTTAAAGAATCCAACAATTCATATACTTAAATCTAATTAATGTGGAGAAATTTATGAATGTAATTACGAAAATTGAAGTACAAAAGAGAAACAAAGATAGATGTAATATATATATTGATAATGATTATGCCTTTGCAGTAAGTAATGAGTTAGTTTATAAAGAAGGACTTAAAGTAAATGAAAAAATAGATATAGATAGAATTAATACCATTGCAAAGGAAGATAATTATTTAAAATGTAAAAATACTGCTTTAAGGATAGTTGAAAGGTCTTATAAAAGTGAAAAAGAGTTAATAGATAAACTTACTTTAAAGGGTTATGAAAATGAAGCTATAGATAAGACTATTAAGGTACTAAAAGAATACAATTTTATAAATGATGAAAATTACGTTAAAATGTACGTTAAAGATAAAGCTAAGCTAGTTGGTAAGAAAAAGATAAAATATGACTTAGCTAAAAAGGGAATTAGCGATAAAATAATAGACAATGAAATTTACAATATTGATAGCGAAGATGAAAGAAACACAGCCTATGATTTAGCAGTGAAAAAGTATAATACTATAGCTAAGAGGGAATCAGATAAATTTAAGCTATCTCAAAAATTATATAGATTTTTATTGTCTAAAGGATATGGCTACGATATAGTTTCGGGCGTTGTAAAGGAAATTACAAAGGTAGACGATAACTAATATTTTAAAGGAGATGCATTAATGATTGCATATTTTCCGCATATTATATGTGCCTTATTAATGATTTTTTCAATAAAAGATAGCATTCAAGGATCACTAGAAGATGAAAGTGCTAAATATTCACTAAATAGATTAATATACTATTTTTCAATATTTATAACTTTTTTTCTTATGCTTTTAAATTTAGAAAAGATATATTTAATTATTTTACAGTTTATTAGCAATAATCCTAATTTAATTATTTTTAATAATAATATTTTTAAAGCATTAATTTTAGGAATAGTTTTTCTTTTAATACAATCAATAATATATTGGATATTAAAGTCGTTAAATGAACCTCTAACTAAGGCATATAATATATTATTAAGCAGAGGTAAATTTAGAATAGTTTTATTTTCTACAATTTTTGGACTTCTAAAGGGTTTAGTAGTTATACTAATAATGTTTATGGGTATAATAGCATATAATACTACCTTTGGAAAAGATTTAAAAATAAACTTTTTCAATAGTATAAATGGCTATAGTAATCTAGAAAAAATAGTTTCAGTAAATAAGCCTATTTTACCTTACAATGATTTTAAAGAGTATTTACCTTCAAATGCTAATGTTATTATATACTATAATGGTGTTACTTTAGAAGAAGGAATAGAATCATTGCCAGAGATAGATAATAAAGCAAAAGAAATAGTAAGCAATGCAAAAACAGATAGAGCAAAAGCACAAAGATTATATGCTTGGATTGGCTCTAATATAAGATATGATTATAATAAAGCTGAAAAGGCACTAAGCCCACAAGGAGTTTCTAATAGTGGTTCCATTGAAACTTGGAATAGTAGAAGTGGGATATGTTTTGATTATGCTTGTCTTTATGTTTCAATGTCTAGGGCAGTAGGGTTAAAAACTAGAATAATTACAGGTGATGCTTATGATGGGCAAAATTACGGACCTCATGCATGGAATCAAGTGTACTTAGAAGATGAAGGTAAATGGATTAACGTAGATCCAACTTTCTACCTATCAGGTAATTACTTTGATAGTGCTGATTTTAATAAGGATCACTTAAATTCAGAAATTGTTGGAGAATGGATGTAGTAAAAATTTTATATGTAAATTTTAGAATAAAAGAAAAAGTCCTATTACCGAAAAAGGTTATAGGGCTTTTTTGCTTTTAGAAAGTATTAACTTAATTGCTTTTTCACAATCTGTATCAGATGAATCTAAGGACCAAGCCATATTAAAATAAATTAATGCTTTTTTTACATCTTCTTTCATTGCATAACAATAAGCTAAATTAAAATAGTATTTGCTTTCTTGCTGCATAGTTAAAGCTGTTTTTATCATTTCAATGGCTTTATCGAATTCTTTTAATTTTATAAAGCATACTCCACAGTTATAATATGAACATGCTGCATTTTCATTATTTTCAATTGATAGCTTATATAAATCTATAGCTTTTTCATAATCTTTAAGATTATAATATTTATTTCCTTCATTAAATGACTGCATAGATACCTCCTGGATAGACTTTCTATTATTATAATTATTTCCTAATTAATTAATTATTATTCAATATATGAATTTTTTATATTCTGTGACAATAAATAATGTATACATAATTTACATAAGACAATTCGACAAAGTTTTTCAAAAATCACTTTATTTTTTCACAGTTCTTTAATATAATGTATGTATGTTTTTTAGAAAGGACAATATAGATCAGGAGAGATGGTATGTGTAAGAATAATCCTTATATTTTAGTATTAGGGGCATCAATAGTAGATATTATAGGTTTTAGTAGAAAGAAATATTACAAAAGGGATTCAATACCTGGACAAATAAAGATTTCTTTAGGTGGAGTATGTAGAAACATTGCTGAAAATTTAGCAAGAGTTAATGTTAATACAGAGTTCATTTCTATTTTAGGTGGGGATGATCAAGGAAAAAATATATTAAATAACTCTATTAAAATAGGGTATAATATGAGCAATTCTTTGATTTTAGAAGATGAATATACCCCTACATATATGGCAGTTCTAAATGAAGATGGGGAAATGGAATCTGCTATAGTAGATATGGAGTGTTTAAATAAAATGGACTCTTCATTTATAGATTCAAAAGCAAGTATTATAGAAAATGCAGAGTATGTTATTTTAGATGCTGATAACCCAGAACTTCTAGAATATATATTAACTAAGTTTCAAGGGAAGACTAAATTTATTTTAGACCCAGTTTCTGCAACAAAAGCAAAAAAAGTAGAACATTTAATTAAATATTTTCATACTATAAAGCCAAATAGGTTAGAAACAGAACTTTTATGCGGGTATAAAATAGAAAGCGATGATGATTTAGTTAGAGCTGCTAATTATTTTAGATCTTTAGGAGTAGAAAATGTATTTATTAGCTTAGATGCTGATGGAATATATTACAAGAACTCTAAAGAGGAAGGAAAAATAAAAACTACAGCAGTTGAAGTTAAAAATGTTACAGGAGCAGGAGATTCATTTGTAGCAGGTGTTGGATACGGATATATGAATAACTTATCAATTAAGGATACTGTAAAATATGCCATTGCAATGTCTATAGTTACAATTACTCATGAAGAAACTATAAACCCAAGTATGAGCGAGGAGTTTATGAATAAGTTTATTAAAGACATGGAGTGGATTGAAGGCTAAGTACATAAAATGCATTTCTTTTACATAAGCTAATGATACAAGCTTGGAGG
>NZ_JABUTB010000058.1:0-15067 GCF_021443865.1 Clostridium sp. | reverse complement strand
GAATAAAGGTGGTACCGCGAGTCTTCGTCCTTTTGTGACGAAGGCTCTTTTTATTTTATAGAAATTTAATTGAAACTATCATTAGTTGATTAAATAAAGGAGGAAAATTATATGTCAGAAAAGAAAAACTTAGCGACAACTTATAGTCCCAAGGATTTTGAAGAAAGAATCTATAAAAATTGGGAAGAGAAAAAATATTTTACACCAATAATTGATAAAAGCAAGAAGCCTTTTTCAATAGTTATGCCACCACCAAATATAACTGGTAAGCTTCACTTAGGTCACGCTCTTGATAATACTCTTCAAGATATGCTTATAAGATTTAAGAGAATGCAAGGATATTGTACTTTATGGCTTCCAGGACAAGACCATGCTTCAATTGCTACTGAAGTAAAGGTTGAAAATGAGCTTTTAAAAGAAGGATTAGTAAAAAAAGAAATGGGAAGAGAAGCTTTCCTAGAAAAAGTTTGGGAATGGGCAGATGAATATAGAGGTACTATAAGAAATCAGCTTAAGAAGATGGGTGTTTCTTGTGATTTCTCAAGAGAAGCCTTCACTATGGATGAAAACCTAAATAAAGCTGTTAGAACTGTTTTTGTTAAGTTATATAATGAAGGATTAATTTATCAAGGAAATAGAATAACAAACTGGTGTCCAAAGTGTACAACAGCACTTTCAGATGCAGAAATAGAATATGAAGAAAAAGAAGGTTTCTTCTGGCATATAAATTACCCATTAGCTGATGGTAGTGGATATTTAGAAATAGCAACTACAAGACCAGAAACATTACTTGGTGATACTGCGGTTGCTGTAAATCCAGATGATGATAGATTTAAGCATTTAGTAGGAAAAATGATAAAGTTACCTTTAACTGATAGAGAAATTCCTATAGTTGCTGATGATTATGTTGATATGGAATTTGGAACAGGAGCTGTTAAGATTACTCCAGCTCATGACCCTAACGATTTCCAAGTTGGACTTAGACATAACTTACCTCAAATTAGAGTTATGGATGACCATGGAGTAATTAATGAGCTTGGCGGAAAATATCAAGGTTTAGATAGATATGAAGCTAGAAAGCAAATGGTTAAGGATTTAGAAGATTTAGGTTTACTAGTAAAGGTTAAGCCTCATAATCATAATGTAGGTACTCATGATAGATGTGGTACAGTTGTAGAACCTATTATATCTAAACAATGGTATGTTAAGATGGAATCTTTAGCTAAACCAGCTATAGAAGCTGTTAAAAATAATGAAACTAAATTTGTTCCAGAAAGATTTGATAAGATTTACTTCAATTGGATGGAAAATATTCAAGATTGGTGTATTTCAAGACAATTATGGTGGGGACATAGAATTCCAGTTTGGTATTGTAATGATTGTAGAGAACTTATAGTTGAAGTAGATGCACCAGAAACTTGTCCTAAGTGTGGATCTAAACACTTACATCAAGATGAAGATGTATTAGATACTTGGTTCTCATCAGCATTATGGCCATTCTCAACTTTAGGTTGGCCAAATAAAACAGAGGATTTAGAATACTTCTATCCAACAAATGTTTTAGTTACTGGATATGATATTATTTTCTTCTGGGTTGCAAGAATGATATTCTCAGGAATACACAATATGGATAAAACTCCATTTGATACAGTTTTAATCCACGGTATTATAAGAGATTCTGAAGGAAGAAAAATGAGTAAATCTCTAGGTAATGGGGTAGATCCATTAGAAGTTATTGATGAATATGGTGCTGATGCCTTAAGATTTATGTTAGTTACAGGTAACGCACCAGGAAATGATATAAGATATATTCCAGAAAGAGTTGAATCAGCTAGAAACTTTGCAAATAAAATGTGGAATGCTTCTAGATTTGTTATGATGAATCTTGATAAAGAAGTTATGGAAAAGTATGCTGATTGCAAGGAATATAGCCTAGCAGATAAATGGATTCTTTCGAGAATGAATACTTTAGTTAATGAAGTAACTGAAAACATGGAAAAATATGAACTAGGAATTGCCCTTCAAAAAGTATATGACTTTATGTGGACTGAATTCTGTGACTGGTATATAGAATTAGTTAAGGGTGTATTATATAGTGAAGACGAAAAGGCAAAGGGAATAGTTTATAATGTTTTAAATGAAGTATTACAAACAGGACTTAAGTTATTACACCCTGTAATGCCATTTATAACAGAAGAAATTTATACTACACTTACTGATGGAAATTCAATAGTTATTTCAAACTGGCCAGAATACAATGAAGCTTTAAGAAATGAAAAAGCTGAAAAAGATATGGACTTTATAATTGAAGCAATTAAAGGATTAAGAAATGTAAGAGCAGAAATGAATGTTCCACCATCAAGAAAGGCTAAAGTAATAGCTTATACTACAAATGAAGCAAAAGAAGCCTTTACATCTGGAGTTAATTATATTGAAAAATTAGCATCTGCATCAGAAGTAGAATTTATAGCAGATAAAAATGAAGTTCCAGAAAATGCAGTTTCTTTAGTTGTTAAAGGTGGAGAATTATTCATGCCTTTACTTGATTTAGTAGATAAGGAAAAGGAACTTGAAAGATTAAATAAAGAAAAGAAAAAGCTAGAAGGTGAAGTAGAAAGAATTGATAAAAAGCTTTCTAACCAAGGATTCGTAGCTAAAGCTCCACAAGCTGTAATAGATGGAGAAAAAGAAAAGAGAGAAAAGTATCAAGAAATGCTAAATGCTGTTCTAGTAAGAATAGAAGCATTAAATTAATGAAGAACTAAGAGGAAATATCTAATAGATAAAATATCTAATAGATAAAATATAAGGGCATCACTAATGGAGTTTAATCCATTAATGATGCTCTTTTTATTATTCAGAGTAAATTAAAAGATTTGTAGAATAGTATTAGCCAAATTACTATTTGGATCTTTTTCTAGAACTTCTTCTGCTATCTTTATTGCATCATAAGGCTTTAAAAATGGTGTTGGTAAGGTAGAGAAAATTAGAATCCATTCTTTGTAGTCTGTATTATCATCATATTTTAAAGCTTTTTCTATATGATAAAAGGCTAATTCTTCATAAGATAAGGGTGTAAATACTATAAAAATATAATAAGACATTAAGTAATTGGCATAGGCTAATTCCTTAGACAGGCTTTTAGCTTCAAGAATATGTATTCTATTAATTAACCAAAAATAAAAGTTACTTTTTAAATTGTAATCACAATTCTTTAAAGCTACTAATTTTTCTTCGTTTATTTCGTAAATTGATATTTTATTTAAATCTAAGTCTAGAATTTCATTTAAATCATTCATCTTTAAGCTCCTTTGTTTACTTATGATAATTATAGTATAAAGGTTGACAAAGAAATTTAAAAGTGATAAAAATAGGTTAATTAATACTACATAATAAGAGAGTTGGTTTAGTATGACTGGATGGATAATTTATAATGGAACATTAAATGTTCCGAAAATAAAGGAACTTGTGGATTCTTTAGTTAAGGATGCCAAGGAGTTAAGTATAAATTTAGAAGCAATTAAAAATACAGAATTAATATCTATGTACTCAAGTAATGGAGAAGCTAAACTTCTTCATATGAAAAAGGTAGAAGAGCCAAGTTTTATTATTTTTTGGGATAAAGATGTATTACTGGCAAGACATTTAGAAAAAATGGGATATAGGGTTTTTAATTCTAGTACTGCTATTAAAAATTGTGATCATAAAGGACTTATGCATTTAGTTCTTTCAAATAATAATATTAATATGCCTAGAACAATTTTATCGCCAATGATATTTGATTATTCTTTAAATAGTGAGGACTATTTAATTAATTGCTATGAAGCTCTAGGAGAAAGTGTAATAATTAAAGAATCTATGGGTTCTTTTGGAATGCAGGTTTACTTAATTAATAATAGGGAAGAATTTATTAATAAAGTTAAGGAATTAAATAAGAATAAAATAGATTTTATAATTCAAGAAAATATTAAAAGTAGCTTTGGAAGAGATATAAGAGTAAATATTATAGGTAATAAAGTAGTAGGTGCTATGCTTAGAGAATCAGAAAAAGATTTTAGAGCTAATATATCTCAAGGGGGTAAGGGGACATTAGTAGAGCTAAATAAAGAACAAGAAGAAATTGCACTTAAGGCTCATAAGGCACTGGGACTTGATTTTTCAGGAGTGGATTTATTATTTGGAGAAAATGATAAACCTTTGCTTTGTGAGGTAAATTCAAATTTAAACTTTCTGAGCTTTGATAAGATATGGGGTAAAGGCTTTGGTAAAAAAATATTAGAGTATATTTTAGGGGAAATTTTATGATTAATGGTATTTTAATATACAATGAAAAAGATGTAGAGAAAAATAAATCCTATATAAATTGGCTTATTGAAGAGGGAAGAAAAAGAAATTTAAATATAAAGCTTTTCTTAGATAAAGGCATTAATAACTTGAAATATAACTTCAAATTTGCAATAAATAGATCTAGAAATTTTAGTGTTACATATAGGTTAGAGGAAGAAGGGATTAAGGTTTATAACAATTATAAATTTTGTATTTTAGGCAATGATAAATTAATTGCTTATGATTATGTGGAAAGCCTAGGAATAAATTACCCAAAGATTTATAGATGCATAAATAATAGCTTTAAAGAAAGAAAAATTATTGAAAAACCTAAAAATGGTCATGGTGGCTCTGACATTAGAATAGTTGAAGATTATAGCAATTTAAATTTTAGTAAAAATGTTTATCAAGAATACATAGAAGATTATATTGGAGATATAAGATTTTATGTGATAAATAATAGAATTGAACATGCAGTAATTAGAATTCCTAAAAAGGATAGTATTATATCTAACTTTACAAAAGGTGGAGAAGTGCAAATTTATAATTATTCTAACAAAGAAGAAGAAATTATAAATAAAATATTAGAAAATATTAGAATAGATTTTGGTGGCATAGATTTTTTACTTTTAAAAAATGGAGATATTTTATTTAATGAATTTGAAGATGCTGTTGGTAGCAGAATGCTTAGCCATTTAGGAATAAATGATACAATGGATAAGTTTTTAAATCATATTTCAAAGGACGTCAAAGGGATGGTATAAAAATGAAAGATTTAGATACGTTAAAATATTTAGAAGAACTAAGAGTACTAGGTTCAAATTATGGTCTTGAGAGAACAGAAAGATTATTAGAACTATTAGGTAATCCACATAAAAGCTTAAAGCTTATACATATAGCTGGCACTAATGGAAAAGGTTCAACCTCTGCAATTTTAGGAAAAATACTAATAGAACATGGATATAAAATTGGTTATTTTAATTCCCCATATTTATATGAAATTGAGGAAACTATAAGAATAAATGAAGAAAATATTAAAGAAGAGGAATTTATAAATTTAATAAATGAAATAAAACCTTTTGTTAATCAAGTAGTTAAGGAAGGTTTTAATCATCCAACGGAGTTTGAAGTTTTAACTTGCATAATGTTTTTATATTTATATAGACAAAAAGTAGATTTTGGAGTTATAGAAGTTGGATTAGGAGGAAGACTAGATTCAACAAATGTATTAACGCCTATATTATCAGTTATTACTTCTATCAGTTTAGATCATATGAATATTTTAGGTAATACAATAGAGGAAATAGCTAGAGAAAAATCAGGAATAATTAAAAAAGGAGTGCCTGTAATTACATGCAATCAAAAGAATAAAGCAATAGAAGCTATTACAGAAAAGGCTCTTAAAGAAAGTTCAAATTTAATTATAATAAATCCTAATAATTATAAGCTTTTAGAAATTAATAAAAATGAAACTATAAATCAAAGAGTTTTAGTAAATATTAATGGTAAAGAAGAAGTTATAAATTTATCTCTGCTAGGAGAACATCAAATTATTAACTTATCTTTAGCTATTGAAGCAGTAAAGGAATTAGATGCATTAAATTATATTAATTTAGATATAAATAAATTAAAGACAGCTACTGAATCAGTAAAATGGAAGGGAAGATTAGAAGTATTAAATATAAATCCTTATATTGTAGTGGATGGTGCTCATAATGTAGATGGTATTAAATATTTGAGAAATAATATAGAAAAGTACTTTAAGTATAATGATTTATATTTAATTTTAGGTATTTTAGCTGATAAAGAAGTGGAAAAGATGTTACACATAATTGCACCAATGGCTAAAGAAATTTATACAGTTACATCTAATTCAATTAGAGCTACTAGTTCAGAGGATTTGAAAAATGAAGTTTTAAAGTATAATAAGAATACTATTGCTTTTGAAGATTATGAAGAGGCAGCTAATTATGCAATAAATAAAGCTAAGAAAGAGGATTTAGTACTAGCTTCTGGCTCTTTATATATGATTGGGAAAATGAGAAAAATAATTATGGGAATATTAAATGATAATTATTAGCTAGGATTAATATAATTCTTTTTAAAAAGAGAATATCAGTATATAATAATATTTGAATAACAAAAAAATAATATGATATATAACTTAAGGAGGCTTTTAATATGGCAAAGCATTTACACATAATGGCTGATGAAGGAGCAATAGCAGAAACAGTACTATTACCAGGAGATCCACTAAGAGCAAAATTCATTGCTGAAACTTACTTAGAAAATCCTGTTTGTTATAATACAGTAAGAGGAATGTATGGTTATACTGGTACATACAAAGGAAAAAGAATATCAGTACAAGGAACAGGAATGGGATTACCATCTCACTCAATTTATGTAAATGAATTAATTAGATTTTATGGAGCTAAAAGACTTATTAGAATTGGGTCAGCAGGTTCAATAAATGATAATGTAAACGTAAGAGATATAGTACTAGCACAAAGTGCATCTACTAATTCAGGAATAAATAATAGAAGATTCCTAGGAATGGATTATGCTCCAACAGCAAACTTTGATCTTTTATTAGAAGCATATAATAAGGGAAAAGAAAAAGGAGCAAATATAAAGGTTGGTAATGTTTTATCTTCAGATTTATTTTATGATGATACAAACGTTGGCGGTTTAAACCTATGGGCAGAATATGGTTGCTTAGCTGTAGAAATGGAAACAGCAGAATTATATACACTAGCTGCAAAATATAATGTGGAAGCATTATCAATATTAACTATTTCAGATCATGTATTTAAAGGAATAGAAACATCACCAGAAGAAAGACAAGAAAGCTTTACAGAAATGATGGAAATAGCACTAGAATTAGCAAAATAGAGAATAGTGATAGAGAAAAGGTAATAGATAATAGTGAAGAGTTAAGAGAGAAGGTGTAAACTCCTACTGGAGTTTGAAATATATTTAATTTAGAAACTCCGAAAGGAGTTTCTTCCTTCATTTTTTCATTTCTATTTTGCAAATGCAAAAGAGAATCTTAATTCTTTAATACTAAAAAATTCCGAAGGGATTTTCACATTAATTATGCATTACGCATTATGCATTATGTATTGTGCGCAGCACACAAGGTGGTGTTTTTTTGATAGATTTAACTTTGCTTGGATGTGGTGGAGGAATGCCTATGCCTAATAGACATTTATCATCTCTTATGATTAATTTTAGTGGAAGAAAAATATTGATAGATGTTGGAGAAGGCACACAAGTTGCTATAAGAAAAAATAGGTTAGGGTTTAAATCGATAGATATAATACTTATTACTCATGCCCATGGAGATCATATAGTTGGATTACCTGGACTTCTTGCGACTATTGGTAATAGTGGTAGAGAAGAGCCTTTAACTATTATTGGACCTACTGGAATAAATAATGTTATAAAGGGGCTTAGTGTTTTATTTCCATATTTACCTTATGAGCTAAGAATAGAAGAAAACATAAAGGAACTAGGATTTACTTTAAGTAAAACTAATTTAAATTTATGTGATATAAATAAAGCAGAGGTTATTCTAAAAACAGAAGAGCTTGACCATTCAGCACCGTGTTTAGGCTATAGTCTTTATTTTAAGAGAAGAAGAAAATTTAATTTAGAAAAAGCTATAGAAATGAAGGTTCCTAAAGTTTTATGGAGTAAATTGCAAAAAGAAGAAGTGGTTGATTTTGAAGGAATAACTTATGATAGTTCTATGGTTTTAGGGGATGAAAGGAAAGGTATAAAACTAAGCTATATTACTGATACTAGACCTAATGAAAAAATAATAAATTTAATTGAATATAGTGATTTATTTATATGTGAGGGTACTTATGGAAGTGATGAAGATATAAATAAAGCCATTAAGAACAAGCATATGACTTTTAGAGAAGCTGCAACCATGGCAAAAGATTCAAATGCTAATGAGTTATTACTTACACATTTTAGTCCAGCTATGAATGAACCCAAAGATTACATAAATAATGCTAAAGAAGTTTTTAGTAATACAGTAATTGGTGAAGACGGAATTACAAAAGCCTTAAAGTTTTTAGATTAAACTTTAAGGCTTTATATTTAGTTGCTTGAAGCAGCCGCTGCTGCAGCAGCACTAGCAGCAGATGCAGCTGCTATTTGCATAATTATTACTATATTTAAAGTGATATTATTTGCAGTCTCTATAATTTTATCTTTAATAAAAGAATCATTATTTTCAATAGATTCTAATGAAAGTAATGAAGCTATTATCATATTTCTAACAGTAGAATCTAAAGAAAAGCTTCCAAATCCACTTTGTTTTCTTAAATATTTATTTAATAAAGATAGTTCTTTAGCAAAGGCTTCATAGTCGCTAATAGTTAATGCGGAAACTCCTAAAATAGGTAAAGCATAACTTTTTAAAGGAGTTGAATGTTTTTTTAATATTTTATTTAACAGGATTACTTTATTGCATTTTTCTTCTGATGTACCTTCAAAAAGGGAAAGTATATGTGTTAAAGCTTGTAGATTGTTTCCAGCCCAAAAACCATTATCTCTTAAGATGTCATAACATCTTTCCATATCCATAAAGGTTTCCTCTAAATTGTTAGAGGTTACAGCAATTAATGCAGCAGCACTTATATCTTCGTGGCCTGTTAAAAAAAAGTGATTATCTTTCATAAGATCATATGCTTTTCTTGTATTTATTACAAGAAAATCTATATCATTAGTTCCTTTATAGTTATAAATTATTTGAGCAGCTAAAACTAAAAATTCATTAGTAAAAAAATGTTTTTTTAGTTTATTATATATACTCATGATTTCTTTAAAACTTTCTTCTGGATTGTTTTGAATTGATAAATTAACAGCAGTAGTAAGTAGGTTATTTCCTCTAAAATTTGAGAAAATGCTAGAATTACTTCTAATTAAATCTATGCAGTCATTAATTTTGCTTACATCTACGTGAACTCCTCTAATAGTCAAATTAAGAGCATTACATCTTTTGAAGGTACCCATTCCAAAAGTAGACTTTACATGGTCTAAGGATTTGCTATTTTCAATTAATAAATCTAGTTTGCTTTCTATCATATTCTCAACCCTTTCCAATATTATATATATATAGTATAAAGATTATATCCACAAAAGTCAAGTGGCATAACTCATTATATAGTATTTTTTAACTTATAATTTAATCTTTATGATTTATTTAATAATTAAAATAAAAATGATATAATATTGTATGTAGGAGGGGAGAATATATGAAGAAAAAAAGTAAAATTATATTCAGTTTATTGGCAGTACTTAGTATGATATTTGGATTTGTAGGATGTGTTAATAAAGAAGAAACCAATATATCAATAAAAGAAATATCCTTTGTTGCACCAAATGGAGTACCAGCAACAGCTATATCTAAGATGATTAAAGAAAATATTCAAGTAGATAATAATTATAATATTAATTATTCTATTGAAAACACATCTGATACCTTAGCTACAGCAGTTATGAAGGGGGAGCCAGATATAGCAATAGTTCCATCAAATTTAGCAGTTCAAGCCTATAATAAGGGATTAGGATACAAGCTACTTGGAACCACAGGTCTTGGAGCTTTATACTTAGTATCAACAGAAGGTGATATAGAAATAAGTAATTTAAGTGGGAAAGAGGTTTATAATATTGGAAGTGGATTAACACCAGATATAGTATTTAAAGCACTTTTAAAAGAAAGTGGTATAAATGATGTATCATTAAGTTATGTAGGAGGAGCAACTGAATTAGCGCCAGCTATTCTTGGTGGAAAAGCAAAATATGCAGTTGTACCAGAACCAGCTTTAACAACTATATTAAATAAGAATCCTAATATAAAAGTTATTGCTAGCTTAAATGATTTATGGAAGGAAAAGTTTAATAGTGAAAGTGGATTTCCTCAAGCAAGTTTAATTGTAAAGGAAAGCTTAATAAATGAAGATAAAGATTTTGTGAACAATTTAATAAAAGAAGTTTCTAATTCAATTAACTGGGTTAATGAAAATAATAAGGATGCAGCAGCTTATTCTATTGAAAATGGATCACAAGTGGAAGCGGCTACATTAGAAAAGTCTATAGAAAATAGTAATATAGTATTTATAAAGGCTAAAGATAATAAGGAAGATTATATGGATTATTATAAAGTTTTAGAAAATGAAAATCCAAAATCTATAGGAGAGAAAATGCCAGATGAAAAATTCTTCTATGAAGGATAAAAGGCTTATTTTAATATCTTTAATTGTTATTATAGTTATATGGATATTAATATCTAATATAATAAATAATTCTATATACTTACCAAAATTAACAGAGGTTTTTAAAGAATTTATTGATATAATAACTGAAAATAACTTCTTTAAAAATATTCTAGCTTCTTTTATAAGAGGTATATTTAGTTTTTTAATAGCCCTAGTGTTTTCAGTTATATTAGGGATTATTTCTAGTAATAATAAGATATTTTATAATTTTTTCTATCCAATAAATTCTATATTAAAATCTATACCCACCATTGCATTTATTCTTATAGCATTAATTTGGTTAAATAAAAACTATGCTACCTATTTAATTGGAGTAATGATTGCATTTCCAGTTTTATATGAAAGTACTTTAAATTCTATTTTAAATTCTAATGAAGAGTTGTGTGAAATGTTTGCTTCTTATAGGNGTTAATTATATTGATAAATTATTAAGCTTATATATTCAATCGATTAGAGTAAGTATTTCTCAAATTGCAACATCAACCTTTTCTTTAGTTTTAAAGGTAGTAATAGCGGGAGAAGTTTTTGGACAACCTACCTTTGGAATAGGTACAGCTATACAAGGAGAAAAAATAAATTTTAATACTGCAGGGATATTTGCTTGGATTATTATAGTTGCAATTTTATGTTATATATCTGATAACATAATTAATGTTTTAGTTAAGAAACTTTTAAAAGGTGGTAGATATTTAGTTGATTAGTTTTGATAATATAAATATATCCTTTAATGATAAAGTATTATATAAAGATTTTTCCGTTAGCTTTAAAGAAAATACAATTAACTTTATAATGGGAGAATCAGGAGTTGGAAAAACAACTTTAATAAAATATATAAAGAATGAACTCTTAGCTAAAAATAGAAAAATAAGTGTAACTTATCAAGAAAGCAGATTAATACCATGGAAAAATGTATATAAGAATTTAGATTTAGTTGTAAAGAATGACTATGTCAAAGAAAAAAGAGAAATTCTTATTAGAGAGGTTTTAAAGAATATGAACTTATTAGATTCAGAAGAGTTATATCCTTATGAATTAAGTGGTGGAATGAAGCAAAGAGTAAGTATAGCAAGATCAATTATATATAATGGAGATATTTTTATAATGGATGAACCTTTTAAGGGGTTAGATATAGATAATAAGAAGAAAATAATAGAATTCTTAAAAAATTATTTTGCTGAAAATAAAAAAACAGTAATTATTGTGACTCATGATATAAATGAGGTTAAAGAATTTACTGATAATTATATATCGCTTAAAGGGAATCCAGTTATTAAAGAATTTAAATATATTTAGAAGAGGTACTAAGGTGCCTCTTTTTCTTTTATTACCCAATTTATTAAGATGAGGAAAAGTTTTGTTTTTCATTGTGAATTAAATAACAAAAAAGTGATTAAACGTGATTATTATCACAGTTTATAGGATTTATTAATGTTAAAATAAAATGGCTTAAATAAATTTCTATTATTAGAAGTGGAGATGTAAATAATATGAAAAAGATTCAATCAACTTGTAACTTATGTGCTTTAGCATGTAATGTAGATTTTTATGTTGAAGGTGGGGAAATAAAGAGAGTTTCTCCTACTAAAGACTATCCTGTTAATAAAGGATTTTGTTGCATAAAGGGATTAAACTTAGATAAGCAACAAACTAAAATAAAGGCTAGAAAGTCTCCATTAGTAAGAGATGAAAATGGAGAAATGAAGGAAGTATCTTGGGAAGAAGGAATTAAGTTATTTGCTGAAAAAATGACAAATATCCAAAAGCAATATGGAAAAGAAAGTGTTGCCTATATTAGTACAGGTCAAATGACTACTGAAGAAATGGCTCTATTAGGTCATGTAGGTAGAAATTACATGGGTATTCATGGAGATGGAAACACAAGATTATGTATGGCTACATCTGTAGTTGCTCATAAGCAAAGTTTTGGCTTTGATGCACCTCCATATACTTTAAAGGACGCTGAACTTTCAGATACAATTATATTAATTGGAGCTAACCCTGTAATTGCTCATCCAGTATTTTGGGGAAGAATAAGAGAAAATAAAGAAGCAAAGATAATTACAATAGATCCAAGAAGATCAGAAACAGCTTTAAATTCAGATTTATGGATTGATATTAAGCCAAAGGCAGATTTAGTTTTAATGTATACTTTAGCTAATACATTAATTGAAAAGAATTGGATAGATAAGTCTTACATTGAAGAACATACTGAAGGATTTGAAGACTTTAAGAAGCACGTATCTAAATTTACTTTAGATGATGTAGAAGAGAAAATTGGAATTTCAAAAGAAAGAGTTCTTGAATTAGCAGAAATCATACATAATGGACAAAGAGTTTCTTTCTGGTGGACAATGGGAGTAAACCAAGGTTATGAAGCGGTTAGAACAGCTCAATCAATAATTAACTTAGCATTAATTACTGGAAATATGGGAAGACCAGGAACTGGAGCAAACTCATTAACTGGACAATGTAATGCTATGGGTTCAAGAGCATTTAGTAATACTGCAGGACTTTATGGCGGTGGAGATTTTGATAATCCAGTAAGAAGAAAAGCAGTTGCAGAGGCTTTAGAAGTAGATGAAGATGTGCTTGCAACTAAGGCAACTTTACCATATAACGTAATAATAGAAAAAGCTATTGCTGGAGAAATTAAAGGTTTATGGGTTGTTTGTACAAACCCTAGACATTCATTTACTAATAATGAAGAATTTAAGAAAGCTGCTGAAAAGCTAGATTTCTTAGTAGTTCAAGATATATATGAAGATACAGATACAGCTAAGCTTTGTGATTTATATTTACCATCTGTTCCTGCTATTAAAAAAGAGGGAGTACTTATAAATACAGAACGTAGATTATCAAAGGTTAACCCTGTTATTGCTAAGGAAGAAGGAGAACTTTCTGACTTTGAAATATTCTTTAAAATTGGTGAAGAATTAGGAATGGGAAGTCTGTTAGATAATTGGAAGACTCCAAGAGATGTTTTTGAATTATTAAAGAAGTGTTCTAAAGGAATGCCTTGTGATATTACTGGTGTTACTTATGAAATGTTAGAAGGAGAAAACATGAGTGGTTCTAAAGGTGTTCAATGGCCATTTAGAGCAGGGGATGTGTTAGAAGAAAATGAAAGAAGACTATATGAAGATGGAAATTATTATACACCTTCAAAGAAAGCTAAAATTTTATTTGAAGATATAGCAGAAAATCCAACTAAGACTTCTAAGGAGTTCCCTTATATATTTAATAGTGGAAGAGGAACAGTAGGACAATGGCATACTCAAGTTAGATCTAGAGAAATAGAACATAGTAAGATTTATAGTAAAGTATCTTATGTATTAATGAATCCAGAATTAGCTAAAGAGTTAAATATAGAAGAAAACGAAAGAGTAAATATTACTTCTCAAAATGGAAATACTAGTGAATTTAATGTTGTATATTCAGAAGATGTTAAGAAAGATCAATTATATGCACCTATTCACTATATAGAAACAAATTCACTTACTCCTTCAGTTTATGATCCTTACTCAAAGGAACCATCTTTTAAAACTGTTGCAGTAAATATTTCTAAGAAATAGGAGATTGTTATATGAAAAGAATTAAAATTGATAGATCAAAATGCGTTGGTTGTTTAACATGTACAACAGCATGTATAGTATCTCATAATGCAGAAGATACAAGAAGCAGAATAACTACAGATAGTAATGGAAAGTATGCTCCAATATTCTGTAGACATTGCGATAGACCTGAATGTGTATATACTTGTATGACAGGGGCTATGAGTAAGGATAAGAATACTGGAAGAGTAACTTATGATAAAGAGCGTTGTGCAAGCTGCTATATGTGTATAATGGCATGTCCTTACGGAGTTTTAAAGGCTGACAGTAGAACTCATAAAGAAATAATGAAATGTGATGGATGTAAAGAAGCTGGATCACCACAATGTGTAGCAAGATGTCCAATGGCAGCTATTACATTAGAGGAGGTAGCTAATTAATGAGATATGTAGTTATAGGAGCATCTGCAGCTGGAATTAGCGGTGCAAAAACATTAAGAGAATTAGATAAGGATGCTGAAATTATTTTAATTTCAAAGGATACTGAAGTATATTCAAGATGTATTTTACATCATTATATATCAAATCATAGAAGCATTGAAAAATTAGACTTTACACCTGAAAACTTTTTTGAGGAATACAATATAAATTGGATTAAAGGCGTAGAAGTTGTTGCTTTAAAAGATGAAGAAAAAACATTAATGCTTTCAAATGGTGAAGCTATTAATTATGATAAATTAATGATTTGTAGTGGTGCATCTGCTTTTATTCCTCCAGTAGAAGGATTAAGAGAAGGTAAAAATGTAGTAGGTCTTAGAAATTTAGAGGATGCAATTTTAATAAAAGAAGAAGCTGCTAAGGTTAAGAATGTTGTTGTATTAGGAGCTGGACTTGTTGG
>NZ_JABUTB010000057.1 GCF_021443865.1 Clostridium sp. | reverse complement strand
TTAATTCATTAAATTGTTTTTCTAATGTTTCTATTTTATTTGAATTACCTTTTGAGTTAGAGTTTCGTGATGAACCTTGAGAAGAGGAGCTTCTAGAACTTGAGCCATTTGAAGGCCCCTGTGCATTAGCTGTGTTTGCTGTGTAAGCTGCTGTACTTGGTGATTCAGAGCTACAAAAAGGATTAACAATATTAAAATTTGCAAT
The DNA here is from genome assembly GCF_021443865.1 of Clostridium sp. Taxonomy (GTDB): domain Bacteria; phylum Bacillota; class Clostridia; order Clostridiales; family Clostridiaceae; genus Clostridium. Next base: position 13,047 of record NZ_JABUTB010000057.1, on the reverse strand, counting down.
ATCATAATATCTACCTGGCCCTGCTTGAAAATATTGTTGCTGAGCATTATAAGTTAAGATAGCTTGCCCAACTAATTGTAACCAGTTGCCAATTGCATTTTGTACGTTAAAGGGAACACTTCCAGCTACTATATTTCCAAGTATTTCACCTATAATTATAAATAGTTCAGGATGAAGAGTTTGAAAACCATTTGGTATGTCATTGCAGCCATAGTAATTAGATCTATAATTACTATTGTTGCTATTATTGTTCTCATTTTTATTGCAATTATCACCATTTTCATCACAAGGACTACTATAGCCACAAGCTCTAAATAAATCTTCATAATTGGCCCAACCATTAAAATTCATATTTTTACCTCAAGTAAAGTGATTATATTTATTATATTAAAGATTTCCTTAAAGGGTGTTTTTTTCATTGATTTATTATAATCTTAAAAGAAGGGATAGAGATATTAGAAATAATAAAACTTTGAAAATAAAACTATTACATTATAAAAATAATGATATAATATACCTAAGTTATTTGAAAATAATTCCTAAAGGGATATATTGTTTTTAATATAGTAAATAATTGAATTTTAATATAAATATTTAAATTTAGAAATAATTGCAGTTTATTAATTAAATAGCTATAAGAATTTAATAAAACTATAATAGAGGGAGGAAGGTAAATGAGTAATATTATACTAGTGGCGGAAACTGGCTCAGATATTCCAAAGGATATTGCAGAAGAAATGGGAATTTTTCTTGTTCCAATGTATGTTACTATGGGAGATAATACTTACCAGGATGGAAGTTTTCCAGTAGAAGAAGTTTGTGAGTATTATAATAATACAAATAAAACACCAAAAACCAGCGGAAGTTCACCACAGGATTTTATAAAAGTATTCGATAAAATTCATAGTTTGTATCCAGATAAGCAAATACTACATTTAGCATATTCTGCAGTAACAACTTGTTCCTATCAAAGTGCATTAATAGCAGCGGATAATAGAGATTATGTCACAAGTTACGATACAAAGAATGTATCAATAGGACAAGCTGCCATTGTAATAAGAACAGCTAAATATTTAAAAGAAAATCCAAATGTAACTATGGAAGAATTATTAAAGGAAGTAGAAAACATAACAAATAAGTGCCAAATGTGTTTTGTTCCTGCAGAGTTAGAATACCTTAGAGCTGGAGGCCGTGTAAGTAATGCAGTATTTATAGGTGGAAAAATATTAAGGATACATCCATCAATTGAAATTGAAAATGGGTATTTAGTAGGCAAGAAAAAGTACAGAGGGAAAATGGAAGGTATAGTTGAAAAACTAATAGAGGATTTTGACTATAGTAAAAATTTAGATAAGAAAGAAATATATCTATTATGGTCTATAGGCTTATCAGATTCAGTTAAAAAAGTAGCCGAAGATAAGGTAAAGAAAATGGGCTTTGAAACCATTAAATGGATGAAAACAGGATGCGTAATTACATCTCATGGAGGTCCAGGCTCCTTTGGGATAGTAGGCTTCTCTATAGAAGCTTAAAAATTGAATTAGTTTAAAATAATCATTAAGTATAGATATTAATTATGTTATAAGATATATCTATACTTAATTTTTTTGAAAATTAATATATTTCAAATATTAAACATAAATGGTATTATATAAATAAAAAATTAAATTTAAAAATAGGAGGAGTATCTATGGAAAATAATTCAGTTACACAGAAATCTTCTAAATCAATAGTAGCCATTATATTAGCTATAGTAGGATTAATAGGAGGTTTAATAAGTCCATTATTAGGTTATGTATTATCAATTGTATCCATAGTAATGTCATTAAAAAATAAGGCCTTTAAAGAAGATAAAAAGTATATAATATCCCTTGTGTTAGGAATAATTGCCTTTATAGTAAGTCTTGTTTCTCATATAGCTGGTATTATATTATTATTAAATGTTTAAAAAAAAATAAATATTTTGTATACACATTTTAATATTTTGTGATATAATGTATTATAAATTACAAAGTAATCCGATGGGAAATAACGGCTGAGATAAGAAGAGTAGATTAATAAAAGCTTTCAGAGAAAAACCTCCTTGGCTGGAAGAGGTTTTAAGTAGATATTAATTGAAGTGCATCTTTGAGCTCTGAATCGAAATAATAGTAGACTTCAGCGGGAACGCCCGTTAAAGCGTTGAGGTATATATATTGTACCAAAATATTGAGATGGTGATATAGCACTAGATATAAATATAAAATGTAGAATTGTTAATGTAATATTTTTTATAAATTAAAAAGTATTAATTATAGAAACATTTTTTATTGTATATTCTGGTCTAACACTAATTAGAGTGGAACCGCGGAAGTTAACTTCTGCCTCTAAGTTTATAGAGGCAGGAGTTTTTTTATTTTGTTTAATTATTTTCTTGAAAATTACTTAATTAATATAAAATATTTTTATGAAAATAGGAGGGTTATTATGAATTCTGTACAATATTTTGATTCTATCGCTGAAAGTTGGAATGTTATTCGTAGTGAGTATTTTGAAGAGAGGTTAAAATACAAACTTTTATCATTAATAAATATAAAAGATAAGGTAGTAGCAGATTTGGGATGTGGAACAGGCTTTGTTTCATTAGCTCTAGTAAATGAAGCAAATATAGTTTTTTCTGTTGATAACTCAAGGAATATGCTTAAGCAATTAAAAAATAATATTTCAGATAAGGATAATAAAAAATTATATCTTATTAAATCATCCTTAGATAACTTATCACTTTTTGATGATTCAGTAGATGTTATTTTTATAAATATGGCACTTCATCATATAAGGGATGCAAAAAAAGCTATATCAGAAATGTATAGAGTCCTAAAAAAAGATGGAATAGTAGTTATATCAGATGTTATGGAGCATGACGGGGAGTGGGCTAGAGAAGAAATGTTTGATGAATGGCTAGGCTTTTCAAATGAACAAATAATAAATTGGCTTGAGGAAGCTGGTTTTAAAGATATAGAAATTGAAAATACAGAGTTAAGCTGCAAAGGTTATTCAAGTAAGGGAGAATACACTGAAACTGGAATCTTTATAGCTAAGGGAAGTAAAAAATAATAGGAGGATAGGAGATGAAAATAGAATCATTACTAATTCACGGGGGAATAGATGGGGATGAAAGAACAGGAGCAGTAAATGTACCTATATATCAAACATCAACTTACAAGCAGCCAAGCTTTGGTGTTAATACTGGGTATGAATATTCAAGAACAGGAAATCCCACAAGAGAAGCATTAGAAAAATTAGTTTCAGATTTAGAGGAAGGATATAGAGGCTTTGGATTTGCTTCTGGAATGGCAGCTACAACTGCTATTCTTTCCCTATTTAAATCAGGAGATAGAATAATTATTTCTAATAATTTATATGGTGGAACCTTTAGAGTTATTGATAAGGTATTTAATAATTTTGGGATTAAATATACCTTAGTTGATACTTCTAATTTAGAAGGGGTAGAAAAAAGTATTGATGAAAGTGTAAAGGCTATATTTATAGAAACACCAACAAATCCATTAATGGATATAACTGATATTGAGAAAGTTTCAAATATAGCTAAGTTAAAGGGGATTTACACAATAGTTGATAATACCTTTATGACACCATATTTTCAAAAACCAATTAAACTTGGTGCAGACATAGTTATTCATAGTGCCACTAAGTATCTTGGTGGACATAGTGATACAGTTTCAGGAGTAGCTGTTGTTAATAGTAAAGAATTAGCAGAGAAACTTCATTTTATTCAAAATTCTACAGGAGGAGTTTTATCACCCTTTGATTCCTTTATGCTAATAAAAGGTATTAAAACTCTAGCTGTTAGAATGGATAGACATAATGAAAATGCAAAGGTAATTGCAGAGTTTTTAAATAATAGAGAAGAAATAGAAAAGGTATATTATCCAGGTCTTAAAGACCATTTAGGATATGAAATTCAAAAGAAACAAGCTAAAGGATATGGAGGAGTAATATCCTTTGTAATAAAAGAAAATTATGATTACAAAAAGTTTCTAGAAAATCTAAAATTAATAACCTTTGCTGAAAGCTTAGGCGGTGTTGAATCCTTAGTTTGTCATCCAGCTTCAATGACTCATGCAGCAATACCTTATGACATAAGACAAAAGGTTGGGATAGTAGATAACCTAATAAGATTATCTGTGGGAATAGAAAATGTAGAAGATTTAATAAATGATATTGAGAATGCATTAAAGGAGAGTAAAATAAATGGTTAAAGTAGAAAGTTTTTCATTAGATCACACAAAGGTAAAGGCACCTTATGTTAGAAAATGTGGAGTGCAAAAAGGAGAAAATGGAGATAATATATCAAAATTTGATTTAAGATTTATGCAACCAAATAAAGAAATAATGCCAACAGCTGCAATTCATAGCTTAGAGCATTTATTAGCAGGAATTATGAGAGAAAAAATAGAAACTATAATAGATATTTCACCAATGGGCTGCAGAACAGGTTTTTATTTAACAGCTTGGGGAGATGTAGAAGTAGATGATGTAATAGAAGCTTTAGATTATAGCTTGAAAAAAGTCTTAGAAGAAAAAGAAGTACCAGCAGCTAATGAGCTTCAATGCGGTAATTATAGAGATCATTCCATAGAGCTTGCACAGGAATATGCTAAAAAAGTATTAAGAGAAGGCTTTAGTAGTGAAATATATAGATAGTATTCAAAAATTAATAGGAAATACCCCAATAATTAAACTTAATAATTTAAATATTAAGGAGGGGGTAAATATATTTGCAAAGCTTGAAGGAAATAATCCAGGAGGAAGTGTAAAGGACCGAATTGGAGTTTACATGATAGAAGAAGCAGAAAGAGAAGGAATACTAAAAAAAGGCTATACAATAATAGAAGCAACAGCAGGTAATACAGGTCTTGGAATAGCTATTGCTGCAATAAATAAAGGCTATAATATAATTTTTGTAGTACCCACAAAGTTTTCAATAGAAAAGCAGACACTAATGAAAGCCTTAGGAGCTACAATTATAAATACACCTAGAGAAGAGGGAATGTTAGGTGCTGTGAATAAAGCTGAAGAGCTATTAAATACTATAGAAAATTCTATAAGCTTAAGGCAATTTGAGAATCAAGGAAATCCACTGGCTCATTATGAAACAACTGCTAAGGAAATATATGAAGATATGGAAGGAAAAATAGATTACTTTGTATCTGGTGCAGGTAGTGGAGGAACTTTCACAGGAGTAGCAAAATATCTAAAGGAAAAAAATAAAAATATACAAACTATATTAGCAGATCCAGAAGGCTCCACCATGGGAGGAGGAGCTGAAGGTTGTTATGATATTGAAGGAATAGGAAATAATTTTATTCCAAATACCATGGATATGAAGTTAGTAGATAAAGTTATAAAGGTTTCAGATAAAGAAGCCTATGATATGGTAAAATTAGTTGCCTTAAAAGAAGGAATTTTAGCAGGGAGTTCATCAGGAGCAGCCTTAGCTGCTGCAATAAAACTAGCTAATAAAATAGATAAGGGCAACATAGTAACTATTTTCCCAGATAGGGGAGATAGGTATTTTAGTAAAAATATATATTAATTAAGTATAAAAAGTTATCTATTATAAGAGAAATTAATAGATAACTTTTTTATTTATTGATTTATATAATAAGGAGTGATATAAGTGAAATAAATACATTTTTATTATGTATTGTAGAGATTAAAAGAAAAGAGGAATTAGTATGGATAATGAAGTACATGAAGAAGCATTAGTTGAAGATAAATATAAAGAAGAATATACAGAAAAGAAATTATTGGACAAGATAAAAAAGACTTTTTCTAAGGCAGGATCATCAGTTGTATATGCAGTATTATTACTGTTTTATTCTTTAAAGGATCCAAATGTACCAGCCAAGGCTAAGGCAACTATAGTAGGGGCCTTAGGATATTTTATTACACCTTTAGATTTAATTTTAGATGCTATACCAGTAGCAGGTTATAGTGATGATTTAGCTACTATAATGCTGGCATTAGGAGTAGTTGCCATATATCTAACAGATGAAACTAAGGAAAAGGCTAAAAATAAAACAAAACAATTATTTGGTAATGTGGGAAATGATGACTTTGATAAAGTTGATAATAAAATAAATTACAATAAAAACTAATGGAAATTTAAGAAAAAAATTTAAGAATTAGATATTAATGGGTATATAAAATATATTATAATGAATATGTAAGTAATAATGAAATTGCTCTAGAAGCAATGAATTAAAAAATAAGTAATAAAAAGTTATATTACTAGGAGGAAAAAATATGAAAAATATATTATTAGTATGTGCAGCAGGAATGTCTACAAGTTTACTAGTTAATAAAATGAAAGCAGCTGCAAAGGAAATAGGGTTAGAAATTAACATTCATGCATTACCAGTATCAGAATGTTCATCTGTTATTGATGAAGTAGATATAGTATTATTAGGACCACAAGTAAGGTTCCAAAAACCACAGGTTGATGCTTTAGTAAATGGAAGAATACCAGTTGAAGTTATAGATATGAGATTATATGGTACTATGAATGGAAAGGCAGTTTTAGAACAAGCTTTAAAAAGTATTGAAAAATAATTTATAAACTAAAGGGTGGGAATTTATATGAGAAGATATCCTATGGAGTTTTTAGATATATTAGAAAATGAAACTGCAGAAATTATTAGTAATGGAATTAAGGTGATTTTAAAGCCTAGTCTAGGTGAAAAACGTAATGGATATTTAGACCTCTTTAGAAAAATATGGTGTAGATAAAAATAGAATAGCCATAGCAGGAGACAGTGCAGGAGGAAACTTTGTAGCAGCAGTAGCACTTAGAGCTAGAGATGAAGGAATACCTATGATTGCATTACAAGTATTAATTTATCCATGCATAGCAGTTGCTGATGCTTCTATTGAAGGCTATAAATGGTCAAAGGAAGCATTTTATATTGCAGAATCTCATAAGAATCTTCCTAAAGAAATATTGGTAGGAGCAGAATTTGATGGACTTACAATACAAACAGAGTTTTATGCAAAACAACTTAAAGATTCAGGTGTAGATGTTACATGTTATAGATATAAAGGCATGACACATGAATTTATTGATAGACTTGGATTAGTACCACAAGCAGAAGATTTAGCTAATATTATATCTGAAGCTATAAAAGATTTAGAATAAAAAGTATTTACAATATGATTTAAAAAGGGAGCTGATGTATTAATTAGTGGATTTTAATCCTTAATACATCAGCTCCATTATTATAAAATTAATAAACCTTATCACCATTAAATATTGAGTTTTTAACAATTACATAATCAACAGTTCTTATAGCTTCTAACTTCTTACCACCAGCATAGGAAATAGAAGATTGAAGATCTTGGTGCATTTCTATTAAGGTATCTTTTAAAGAACCTTTATAGTCTACAAACATTTTCTTACCTTCAACATTTTTTCTTTCACCCTTTTGGAATTCAGAAGCAGAACCAAAGTATTCTTTATATATCTTTCCGTCTTTTTCTATAGTTTCCCCTGGGGATTCTTCGTGTCCAGCAAATAATGAACCTATCATAACCATAGAAGCACCAAATCTAATTGATTTAGCTATATCACCATGAGTACGAATACCTCCATCTGCAATTATTGGTTTAGTTGCAGCTCTTGCACACCAACGAAGTGCAGCTAATTGCCAGCCACCAGTTCCAAAGCCTGTCTTAATTTTAGTGATACACACTTTTCCAGGACCAATTCCCACCTTTGTAGCATCTGCACCAGCAGTTTCAAGTTCTTTTACTGCTTCAGGTGTTCCAACATTTCCTGCAATAACAAAACTTTCTGGTAAATGCTTTTTAATATGTTTAATCATATTAATAACTGCATCAGAATGTCCATGAGCAATATCAATTGTTATATATTCAGGAGAAAGATTTTCTTTCTTTAATTCTTCAATAAAATCATATTCTTCCTTTTTAACGCCAACACTTATAGAAGAATATAAGTTTTTTTCTTTCATATCTTTAATAAAATCTATTCTTCTCTCTGGCTTAAAACGGTGCATTATATAAAAGTATCCATTTTCAGCTAGATAAGTTGCAATTTTTTCATCTATAATAGTTTGCATATTTGCAGGAACTACAGGTAATTTAAAAGTCCTTCCTCCAAAAGTTATAGATGTATCACATTCAGAACGACTATTTACTATGCACTTTCCTGGTATTAACTGTATGTCTTCATAATCAAATACTTTATCCATTCCTTAACCTCTCAATACGAATTATTTTTATAAATATAAATTTATAGTTCGCAAACAAGGACTATTATACATATATTTAGTGGATATGTCAAAAGAATAAACGTGTTTTTTATGATTATTACTTTTCATATCTAACTTAATTGCAAATTTATATATTTCATTTAAAATTAATAGTATAGACAAAGAAGTTAAAGGGAGATAGAGAATGAAAATTTATTATTTTACAGCCACAGGGAATTCATTATACGTTGCCAAGAAAATCAAGGAATCATTAGAAAATTGTGAGTTAATATCTATACCAAAGGCTTTAAAAAATGAAGAATTTAATATAGATGATGATGTAGTGGGATTTGTATATCCAATACATTGTGGATCACTACCTATAGTGGTAGAGGATTTTATATCTAAATTAAATATAAAGGAAAAATCATATATTTTTGCAGTAGGAGTTACAGGAGGAGGAAAAGCTAAAATAAGTTTCCCTCACATTAATGAACTATTAGGGGATAAGGGGAGCCTTAGCAATTATTTATGTGTAAAATATATTTCAAATTATACAAGAGCAGGGAAAAATCCAACAAAGGAAAGAGCTCTAAAATCTATAAAGTTAAATGAAGGTATAATAGAAGGTTTTATTAACAGTATTAAAAATCAAGAAGTAAAAACTGTGGATTATAAATCTAGTAAGAGACTAATGCACACTGGATGGAAGAAATACTTTAAGAATAAAGATAAGGCATTCAATGTAAATGATAAATGTATAGGCTGTGAAATGTGTAAATCCATTTGCCCAGTAGATAATATTAAAATGGTAAATAATAAACCAACATGGCTTGGAATTTGTACAGATTGTATGGCATGTATAAATATATGTCCAAAGGAAGCTATAAACATTGGTAACTCAACTTTAAAGAAAAATAGATATAGAAATCCATTTATTGAAGCTAAAGAACTAATGGCTAATGAATAAAGTTAAGAAATAAAACTTAAGATGGAGTTGTTATATGAAAAAAATAGATAATATCTTAAAGATAAAGGGATATGATAAATTCAAATGTACAGCAGATAAATGTAAATTCACTTGTTGTAAGGGTTGGGATATAAATGTTGATACTAAGACCTATAACAAATGGAAAGAAAAAAGTGAACTTAATTACCTTTTAGATAATGTAAAATTTATAAAAAGTAATGGTGAAAATTCATACTTAATTAAAAAGGAAACAAAGGGAGTATGTCCTTTATTAAGTGAAGAAGGATTATGCAATATAGTTATAAATCATGGAGATGAATATTTATCCACAACTTGCAAAAGCTTTCCTAGAATAGAAAATGATTTTGAAGATATAAAAGAGATGACTTTATCATGCGCCTGTCCTGAAGTAGTTAATATAATTAGCAATATGAAGGAAAAAATTAATATAGAATCTAATGAAGCCTTAACTTATATTGAAGATTTAGGCTCATTACAAATAAGAGAAGCTTTAGTTAATATACTTCAAAAAGAAAATATAACTTTAGATAATAAGCTTATTCTTTCTTATAATATACTTTTTAGTATTCTTAATAATGATGATTTAGATTATGAAGCTTTAATAGATCTTTTAGAAAATTGTAAATCTATAGAATATATAAAAGCAGAATTAAATAATTATAAGAGCTATGAAAATAAGGAAAGTAAGAAATGCTTAAAAGAAGTAAATTCATTATTTATAGATATAATAGAAAACTACAGAAATGTTCCTCTTTTTAATGAGGTGCTAACAGATATTTATAAGTTTGCAGAAGGAAGAAATGTAGAAAAGACTTTTAACTCTTGGAAAGAATTTAAGGCTTTATTTAAAGACTACGATAATTTAATTGAAAACTGCATTGTATCAAAGGTTATAAGTAGTTGTACTAGTGATGATTTAGAAGAACTGATTATTGCTTTTGAAATGATTATATTGGAGTACTTATTTATAAGACATGCTGTTTTCTTAAGTTATAACATTAATGAAAATAAGGGAATTAACATTGAAAATATAAAAGATTATATTGTGATTTTTTCAAGAATTATAGGTAATAATTCTGAAGCAGTACTGGAATTTTTATTAGATACCTTTGAAGATGAGATATTAGATTTAGATTATATATCTTCTTTAGTTTTAATCTAATAGAAATAATTTAAAGATAGTTCTTTTGGGGGAATAATATGAATAAAAAATTTAAGATATATCAAGTTGATGCATTTGCAGAAGAATCTTTTAAAGGAAATCCTGCAGCAGTTTGTATTTTAGAAGAGGATATAAGTGATGATTTAATGAAGAACATTGCTAAAGAAATGAATTTAGCAGAAACAGCCTTTGTTAAGCCACTAGAAAATAAAAATATAAGTGATTGTGAATTATTTTCCTTAAGATGGTTTACACCAAAATTAGAAGTAGATTTATGCGGACATGGAACTATAGCAACGTCAAAAATATTATTTGATGAATTTAATATAAAAACTAATGAAATAAAATATGAAAGCAAAAGTGGTATCCTTATTTCAAAAAAAGAAGGGGATAAGATAACTTTAGATTTCCCAATAGATAACTTTTTAAACTATGATATATCAGAAGATATATTAAAGGCCATGGGAATAAAAAACTATGTACAAGCTATAATAGGAGAAAATACTAGAAAAATCGTTATAGAGGTAAATAGTGAAGAAGAGGTTATTAATTTAAAACCAAACTTTGATAAAATGCTTTCATTAAACTTTGATACTAAGGTAACTGGAATAGGAGTAACTACTAAGGGAAGCGAAAAATATGATTTTATATCAAGATACTTTAATCCTTGGGGAGGCATAAATGAAGATCCAGTTACAGGAGCATTTCATACTGTACTTGCAAAGTATTGGAATATTAAATTAAACAAAACAAAAATGTTAGCATATCAAAATTCAGATAGAGGTGGAGAAATTTCCATTGAACTATTAGAAAATAACAGAGTGAAATTAAGTGGTAAAGCTATTATAGTCCTTAAAGGTGAATTATATTTATAGCTATAGGTTTGATACTTTTAATAAATAATATTTGAATTATTTCTTTTTATTATATTAAAGTACATTATAAGGATAAGAGGGATGGAATGAGAAGTTATAAAGAATATATAAATAATTTAGAGGATTATAAGGATATAGATTTACTTAATTTAAGAGGAATAATTAAAATTAACCTAGGAAATGATTCCTTTATAACCTATGGTAATTTAATAGTTGCTGCTTTTACAAGAATATTAATTCAACTTGAAAATAGAAAAGGCACTAATAAAAACTTGCAAAAAGCATATGATGCTATAGGAGATGCAGGGATAAATATAGATATATTAGAAGTTGGAGAAAAAATAAATTTAAGAGAAAAATCCAAGGAATATATAGAAAAACTCCAACCAACTTTAAATTATCAAAGAAACGTAATGGGCTTTAGTGAAGAACATAAAAAACATCTATCAGAATGCAAAAAAGGTGAGAAGCATAATAGGGTAAAGTTAACAGAAGAAGAAGCTAAAGAAATAAAATATTTAGCCACTTCTACTGGAATGACATCCGTAGAAATAGGAGAAATATTTAATATAAGTGATTCACAAGTAAGAAAAATAAAAGTAGGAATAGCATGGAGCCATATTAAAGTATAAAAAAGATGGATATTCAAAGAATCTAGTAATGCTACATAATAAGTGGTGGTTAAAAGGAAATACAAGGGATAATGGAGAGATCATAATGGAAGAAACAATAAATAGAATAAGAAAATTCAGAGAAGATAGAGATTGGGACCAATTCCATACACCAGCTAATTTAGCAAAGGCAATAAGTATTGAATCAGGAGAATTGTTAGAACACTTCCTTTGGGATGATAATTATGATAAAGAAGATGTATGTGATGAACTGGCAGATGTTATGGTTTATTGCCTACATATGGCGGATTCTCTAGGTGTTAATATAGAGGATATAATAAATAAAAAGATGGATAAAAATGAAAAGAAGTATCCAGTGGAAAAGGCTAAGGGAAATAGTAAAAAGTATACGGAGTTTTAGGATATTATGCCCGGGGGGATTAGTGGGGTACGAAGTACAGATAACTTGGCTCGTAATATAAAAGGTCCAACGAAATAAAACTAACAAGAAGTAAATTAAATTGTATATCAAGATTAAAGAGTGAAATAATGACTGTTGATAGTGAGTATGATTTTGTATTATTAGACTGTCAACCAAGCTTTGATCTAATAACACAAAATGCAATTTATGCTTCAGATTATTATTGATACCAACAAAGTTAGATTATCTATCTACAGTAGGAGCACCTACACTATATGAGCATATTGAAAAGCTAAGAAAGGAAATTTTTATTTTATTGTAGGTCATGGTGGCATACATAATTGGCATTGGATTAACCAATTTATTTATAATATGCTTCCTGATTTATTTAAATAATATATTATTTGTGGGGTATTAGTTGGGTACAATACTTTCTAAGAATATTACTGGAAATCATCATTTCCAGTAATATTAAAACAATAAAATATATACTACTAATTTTATTGTTTTGCAACTTTATTATTTCTTATTAGTTGGTAATCATTTAAAAGAGTTGAATATGTGCTATATGAGGAGTGTGGATTAAACTGCTCATAAATATTTTTAAAATCTTCGATAGTTAACTTATCTTTGTTTTCTCTAATTTCATCTAATAAATCAAATTGTCGACTCATTAATAAATTTGATAAGCTTATTTTTTCTATATTTAAATTATTA
>NZ_JABUTB010000056.1 GCF_021443865.1 Clostridium sp. | reverse complement strand
TTTTAATATTTTGTTTTTCTAAATAGCTGTTATAATCATCAAATAACTTTAATTTTTTAATAAAATCCTCATAGGATGATGCTTCAACTAACTTAGTATGTTTAAATATCTCTTTCTCTATATTCCTTATATCATCTTCTAATGCTTTAATATTTAAAGAAGACTTACCTTCGCTTCCCATTTCAATTTTTAAAGTTATAGTTTTATATAATAAAAGAACTAAAATTCCCCCAGTAAATCCAACTAACAACATATTTTTTCTATAGAATATTACTAAAACTATTAAAAGGATAATATTTATAAGAGATGCTAATGAAAAAACTTTAAAATTATTTTTTAATTTCTCTGTTTCTAAATTTGATTTATTATTATAGCTTTCAGCTTTAAATTTAAGCTCCTTTAGTTTATCTTCATACTTTTCTAATAAGGCCCCTATCTTTTCCCTAACACCTTTAAAGTTTATTGCACTTCCTATATAGTTTTCCTTTTTAGATATATCTTCTTTTATTAAATTTATTTCCTTAGTTAATTCTTCATATTTTTTAATCTTTTCTGTTAAATTGTCTTTCTCCATAACAGCCTTCATAAAAGCGTTTTTGTCTTCACTAGACAATTCTTCAATGAATAAAAGATTCTCATAGCCTTCCCTTTTATCAGAATAAATTTCTTTGCTTTTACTTAAACTTTTTTCTTCTTCGCTCTTCATATCTAAAAGACTAAAATAAAGGGAGTTTTCATCCTTTATATCATTCAGTAAAACTTCATCTATAACACCATTTCTAGAGGAAATACTTTCTTCTATATATCTTTCTTTTTTCTTTAGCTCTTCTCTTTTCTTTAAATATTCAGTGATTTCTTCATATTCTTTTTGTAATTTTGATTTTTTTAAATATTTTTTATAGATATCTAAATTTTTAATTTCTGTTCTTAAACCTGCTCTTTTTTCTCTTAAGAATATTAAATTATTCTCCATATCTATATTTTCTTCTGATAGCTTATATCCTTCGTATTTTTCTTGATTTAAATCATTAAGCCTATTTCTTAATATATCTAATTCTCCTGTCTTTCTAACAGTAGATATAGACTTTTTAATAGCCTCAAGTCTTTCTATTGATTTTTGAGCAGATATATTACTATCATCACTATCAAGCAAATTAGCTGCTTTATCTATTATTTCTTCTTCCTTATCCTTAGAAATAGCAACACCTAATTGATTTATAAATAATGTTTTAAAGAAGGTAGATGAATTTACATTTAAAAAATATCTTCCTGGTTCATCCTTTGGAATTTCTGCAATTATTTCTCCACTTTCTACATCTAGTATTTCAGATGTATCTTCTTTTTTAGTAGCTCCAAAGCTTCTTTTGATTATATATTTTCTATTATTATGAGTTACATATAACTCTCCTCTTATTTTCTCCCCATCTATTGGAGCAAACCTTACTCTGTCATTGTTCTTCAAATCTTTAGTCCTTTTAGAGTTCATTCCATAAAGCCAAACTCTAATAAAGTTTTGAATAGTACTTTTCCCCTTTTCGTTTTCTCCATAAATTAAATTAATTTTTTCTTCAAAGTTAATTTCCTTATCCTTTAATCCTGCAAAAGAAATTATATTAATTTTATTTATAATCATTTAAATTCACTTCCTCATGGGATAGAGATTGTATACCTAGCTTTAAAGCCATTTTTAAAATCTCCTTATCACAATCTTCCTCTTTCATTTTTTCTAATAGTTTTTTTGCGTAAACTCCTTTAATTGAATAATCTTCTGATATTTTATCAAAGTCTAGCTTAACTTCTGTTTTATCAATAACCTTTACAAAATAGAAATCTCTCTTTATTTTTTCTAATATTACAGCTTCATTAAGATTAATATAAGATTCTATTTCTCCCTTAAGTATTATCTTATATAAATTATTTTTTCTTTCTTCTTCATTAATAGATGATAGGATTTTAAGCCTTACTTCATCATAACTTACGGAATTACTTATATCTATTTCTTCAACATAATAATTCCTTTTTGATGTTCTAACAAAGTTTAAATCTACTGCTCCTTTTGTTATTTCACCTATAATTACGCCCTTATCTCCAACTTCATCGAAGCCTCTTCCTTGTGGACAACCTGCGTAAGCATAAAAAGTATTATTTTCTCTTAATATTCCACTAAAATTATGCCTATGACCAATAGCAATATAATCTAATTTACTGTTTTCAATATCTTTTATAGTCATTGGATTATATTCATTTCCATCATCAGTATTAGAAATGTCTCCATGTATAGTCATTATGTTAATATAATTTTCTTTAATATTAATATTCTTAAGCATACTCTTTCTTACATGGTATTCATTAAAGGCAGCTCCCCAAACTACAGTATTTAAGTCCTCTAAAACTACATTTTCCATAGTTCCTTTAAATATATGAACATTATCTGGCCAATTTATCATCTTATAAAAGGATTTTTCATTATAAGGATCATGATTTCCAGGTGATATAAATACTCTTATATTATCTATTCTTTCAATTTGATTTTTAATAAATATAAGTGTTTTCTTATTTATAGTTAAATTGTCAAAAATATCCCCAGTTAATAATAATATATCAACAGAGTTATCCATAGCTATATCTATTATCTTGCTAAATACTTCTAATAATTCTTCTTTACTTATTATAGATATGTTTTTATCTAAGTCCTTAAAAGGAGTATCAAAATGTAAATCTCCTGCTTGTAATATCTTAATTTTCTTCATATTATCACCTTTAATCTTTGCGAACTTTTGTTCTATTTTATCACTTTTAAATTACTTATACAACAGGAAGGCTATAGATATTATATTCTTTGCTCCGTCGCTTCGCTCCAAGTCGCCTTCATATGATATTTATCTCTCTCTATTCTAAAGGTGATAATTAATTGGTAATCTTTATATCTCCTAATCCAACGCTAACGTCAAAGGTATATTTTCCTTCATTTGATGTCTTTGCTGTTATTTTCACATCTCCAAGTCCTGCTTCTGAAGTAATATTTATTGGTGCATTAACTGGAACCTTAATAGTTGCACTACCCATTCCACCATCAAATTTTAAGTTTCCATTTATATTTCCTAATGATACATTAGTTTCACCAATTCCACCTTCTATGCTGATTTCGCCTGTTTTTTTACTTGATTCTAAAGTTGTTTCACCAACTCCACTTTTTAATTCTAATTTATC
Organism: Clostridium sp.; assembly: GCF_021443865.1. GTDB lineage: Bacteria > Bacillota > Clostridia > Clostridiales > Clostridiaceae > Clostridium. The sequence goes on along the minus strand of NZ_JABUTB010000056.1, from coordinate 10,301 downwards.
AAAAGATATTTCTTTTAAAATTAATTCCCCTACTCCACTACTTATTTTCATATTATTTAATTCTAAATCATTAATTTCTCCTTCACCTACACCAAAGGCAAATTCAAAATCCCCATTAAATTTTCTAGGAATATCTATTACTAAATCACTGCTATAATCAGCCTTTAAATTCTTACTATTTTTTGATTCTTCAATAATAATTAAACTATTAGATTTTTTTTCTGTTCTTAAACCCTTAGAGTATTTGCTTAATTTCCCTGATATATTAACATTTTCTCCATCATAATAATTAATTTTTATATTACTTACATCTATTTTTATATCTAATTTGTTTATATCAGTAATAGTTTCAGATATGCTAATACTTTCCCCGCTATTACTAGAATCATTTTCTGTAATTCCACTATTATTTCTACTTTCAACTCCAAACCTTATTCCACATCCAGATAACAAAGCAGTTAAAGCTATAGCAATTGTAATATTAATATACTTTTTCATTTTTCCCCCTCCTAAATTATGTCTAGCTTTTTATCTAAATGATATATTGCTAGATAAACAATAAAAATAACCCATGCCAAACTCAGAAGTGAATACAATAAATCAATTTCAATACGAGCACCGATTCTCATATAAATATAAGGTAAAAGATTTGTTACAATTTTTATAATCCCTTCAACAATTCCTTGAACTATACTCCCACCTATTATTACTGTTAAAATAGCTAAAGCTGTATTGTATATATAAGATGAACAAATTACCATAAAAGAAATTATGATAATATATGCAATTACAGTTCCATACATTACTGCAGTAGAAGATAAATTAACTAATCCCCCTAAACTATTTCCTGAAATTAATGATACTAAATTTGTAATAAGAACTATTATCCCTTGAATAATAATAAACTCAATAATCTTGGCTATCATAAATTCATTAGATTTTATAGGAAATGTGAAAAGCAATTTTCCTTTTTCTTTAGATATTTGTGTTTGGAATCTAACTATTTGCCATACAAAATTTATTGATAAAAAGGTCACTACAAATCCTACATTCAATAAGGAAACTATTTCACTAAGAAATGGTATTTTGGTGAACATCCCTATAAAATTAAAACATAAAATAATTAATCCAATTATATAGAATATTTTACTTTTACTCATGTGATACTTCCCAAAGTTATACTTTAATAAATTAATAATATTTTTCAAAACTTCCCCTCCTCCTATCTTACTCTGCAAAAGTCTTTCTATATATTTCATCAATGGATCCCTTATACTTCTCTCTAAGTTCTTCTGCATCTCCATGTTCTACTATCTTCCCATCACCTAAAAATATAACTTCATCAAATATTCTTTCAAGTTCACCTATATAATGAGTGGTTATTATCATAGAACTATCTTCTGATAAGTTTTCTAGAATTGCATCAAGTATTTTTTCTCTAGCTACAGGATCTACTCCTGAAATTGGCTCATCTAACATATAAAGTTTAGCTTTCCTACTTAAGGCTAAGGATAAATTAAATTTTTCCATCATTCCTTTTGATAAATCTTTAATTCTAGCTGAGCTATCTAAGTTCATAAAACTTAAATAATAATCCATCTTCTCTTTATTAAAATCCTCAAAAAAATCTACATATAAACTTATAGCATCTTTTATTCTCATGGATTTATTAAAAATATTCATATCTTGAAGGAAAGAAATATCTTTCTTAGTTAAAGCACTTTGTGGATTTCCATCCACTTTAATATCACCATTATCAGCCTTTAGAAATCCTTGAATAACATTTAATAATGTGGTCTTACCTTGTCCATTTGGTCCCATTATCCCAAGTACTTTTCCTTTTTCTAAATTAAAGGTTATTCCTTTTAATATTTCTTTACCTTTAATTTTTTTACTTATATTATTTACCTCTAATAAATTACTCATTTTAATCCTCTTTATATCTCTCTGATATAATTGCTAATATATTATCTTTAGTAAATCCTAATGATTTTGAATCCTCTATAAATTTATCTATAGCTTCGTTAAATAATTCTTCTCTTAAAGAATTAATTTTTTCTACATCTTCTGTTACAAATTTTCCAATTCCTCTTTGGGTGTAAATTAGTCCTTGGTTTTCTAGTTCATTATAAACTTTTTGTATTGTGTTAGGATTAACTTTAGCTTCACTTGCATATTCTCTAACAGACAAAACTCTTTCTCCTCCTTTTAATTCCCCAGAAACTATTTTCTTTTTCATATAAGCAATTATTTGAAGATATATAGGCTCTTTTGTATTTAATTCAAGCACCATAAAGTTATCTCCTTTCTATACAGTACTAGTGTATTAATTAAATAGTACACTAATACATATATATTTACATTCTTCATTAAGTCTCTTTATTACTCATCTGATTAGTTTATTTTTAATTTACTCTATATTCCTCTACTATTCTTAATTTTCTGAAAATTTTAAAAAAGAAAGAAGCCCACTTAATGTAAAATATAAAATCTTACTTTAAATGAGCTTCTCCCTTTTTAGAACGGTAAAACTACTTTATTCTTTGGCGGTATATCCATCCTGTTTTAAATACCTTAGGTTCTTTGTTCCTGTGGCTATTTTATTGAATTTTCGTATTGTTCTACCATTCTTTTTACCATTTCGCCACCAACGGAACCACATTGTTTTGAAGTTAAGTTTCCATTATAATCACTAAATGGAACTCCTAACTCTGATGCAACTTCATTTTTAAATGCACTTAATCCCTTTCTTGCTTCTGGAACTAATGTTTTTGCCATTTGTAATTCCTCCTTCGGCTGTTGGTTTAGTAAACTGCTTTTAAGTGAAGTTATCAATTAAAAGCTTTGATGTTTACACTATTATATTAACCCTATATAACTTTTATATCCCTAGTAATTAATGGTGATTATAGTATTATTATCTACAATATTATAAAGGAAATTTAATAATAATCTATTAACATGTATTTATAAAAAAGTAGCAATATAAAGTATAAATTTTTCAAAAAAATTTTTAAAAATAAAGAGCAGCTATTTTTATAACTGCTCTTTAACTAAAAACTTATTAACTTATATAAAGTATTCCTAAGAAAATTGCCACATAGTGTAAAGCACTTCCCATCATAACAAATAGGTGCCAAATAAAATGATTATATGGCATTTTATCCACAGCAAAAAATATACATCCTACTGTGTAAGCAATTCCTCCAGACACTATAAACATTAGTATATTAAAGGGTATTAAAAGAAGTACTGTTTTTATATTTAAAATAATTGTCCAACCCATAAGTATATATAAAATTGTTGATAAAAGTCCAAATTTATCTATCCAAAAAGCTTTGAATAATATACCAAGTAATGCAATTACCCACAAGAAAACAAGCAAATACATAGATTTCTTATCATTACTCAAAAATATTAATATAATTGGAGTATATGTTCCAGCTATTAATAAATAAATTGATGAGTGATCTAAGATTCTAAGTATTCTTTTTACTAATTTCCCAGGTATACTATGGTATAGAGTGGAGCCTAAGTATAGTATTATTAATGCTATAGAATAAACCCATACTCCAGTAATTGCATAATTATTAGAAGTCTTTAGAGATTTTAAAATTAAAAATATACTTCCTATAATTGATAAAATAGCCCCTACACCATGAGTTACAGCATTTGCAATTTCTTCTCCTTTAGTATAAAAATTGTATTCAACTTTTTCCTTTTTCATGGTATAAACCTCCCCAAATTTTTAATAATTATATATCAATAAATATAATATTATCTTTTTTATTTCTTATGTATTTGAACTACATTTTCTTCTAAGGCTTCAACTTTTTTATTATTTTCGAAATATATAAATTTATCATTTTCTAGTCCCTTAAATATAATTGGCGTTATTGGAGATTTTGCTTTTTCCTTTATAAGTTCTAAAGAAAATTCAATTAGATTATCTCCTACATTTACTATATCTCCTTCTTCAACAAAAGCCTTAAATCCTTCTCCTCTTAATTTTAAAGTATCTATTCCTATATGCATTAGTATATCATATCCATCTAAAGTCCTAATTGTAATAGAATGTTTTTCCTTAGCTAAGGTAATTACCATTCCCCTTGCTGGCGATTTTAAAATATTATCACTTGGATTTATAGCAAATCCGTCTCCAATTATCTTCATAGAAAATATTTCATCTGGAACTTCTTCAAGTCTTACTAAATTTCCTGAAAGAGGAATACTTATTTTCTTTTCGGTTTTTATTCCACTTTTCATTTTTTTTAGTTTATTTTTCTTCTTTACTACTATTTCTTTTCCATCCATAATATCCTTCATTTGTTCTTTAATGATATCTGATTGAGGGCCAAAAACTGCTTGAATATTATTCCCTATTACCATTAAATCAACTGCACCTAAGTCTTTTAACCTATCTTTCTTAACAATTGAATAGTTATTAACGGTTACTCTTAATCTTGTTATACATGAGTCTAAATATTTAATATTTTTTCCGCCTCCAAAAGCATTAAGAATTTCATAAGGAAGCTGTTCACTAGACATATCTATATTTATATTATTTTCATCCTTTTCTCTTCCTGGAGTTTCTAAATTTAGACTTCTTATTATGAACCTAAAGCCTGAATAATATACTACAGCAAACCCAAGTCCTACTATTATAACCCATATCCAATTTGTTCTATTTGGTATTACTCCAAATAAAATAAAATCTATTAAGCCACCTGAGAAGGTTAATCCGATTTTAACATTTAATATTTGCATTATCATAAATGATAATCCTGCAAAGATACAGTGTATAGCAAATAAAACTGGGGCTACAAATAGAAACATAAATTCTATTGGTTCTGTTATACCAGTTAAAAATGAAGTTAGTGCTGCTGAGAATAATATTCCAGAAACTAGCTTTTTCTTTCCCTTTTCAGCTTCATTGTACATAGCTAATGCAGCTGCTGGTAGTCCAAACATCATAAATGGATATTTTCCAGTCATAAATGTACCTGCTGTGAATTCTACTCCATCCTTTAACTGAGCAAAGAATATAGATTGATCGCCTACTATTAATTGACCTGAAGAATTTATGTACTCACCAAATTGATACCAAAAAGGCGTGTACCAAATATGATGTAATCCAAAGGGTATTAATGCTCTTTCTATAACTCCAAAAATAAATGCAGAAAGAGTTTCATTTGTACTAATCATGCTTCTAGAAAAATTCAAAAGAAAATTTTGAAAAGGAGGCCAAATAATTGACATAATAATTCCTAGAATTAATCCAGATATAGCTGTTACTATGGGTACAAATCTTTTTCCAGAAAAGAATCCTAAAAATTCAGGTAATTTTATATTATAAAACCTCTGATATAGTACTGCAGAAATAAGTCCTATAACAATCCCGCCAAATACTCCTGTTGATAAAGTAGGTATTCCTAGTACAGTAGTGTACATTGGATTACTTGGAATTTGTGATACATCCACTCCCACAATTATTCCTGTAGTAACATTCATTATTAAGAATCCAATTATGGCAGCTAATGCAGCAACTCCATCTCCAGAGGTCATTCCAATGGCAACTCCAACTGCAAATATTAATGGTAAATTAGTAAATATTATACTTCCTGATGTGGACATTATATCTGCTACCATTTGGAATCCACTTCCTGATAGAATAGGAACCATATTTAGAAAATCTTGATTTTCAAATAAAGTACCAATTCCCATTAATAGTCCTGCAACTGGTAATAATGCTATAGGTAAAGTTATTGCTTTCCCTATCCTTTGCAAAACCCCAAAGGATTTTTTGAAAAATAAGCTAATATCCATTTTTCCTCCTAAATATATTCAAATAAGGACTTAAGTAAAATTTACTTAAGTCCAAACCCTTCAAAGATATAAATAATAATTAAGCACTTCTAAGCACAGAAATGACTCTATGTATATGCATAGTTAAGTAAACTATTTCATCTTCATTAACATTATAATTATAATTAGCCTTAACATAGGCTTTTACCTTTTGAGCACATTCATATGCTTCTGGGTAACTCTTTTTAGCTATATCAATAAATTCACTATTGTTATCATCATTTTGATTATTAGTAACTACCCTTTTTGCAAAATATTTTAAATGTGTTAATAACCTATCATAATTTAAATCATCTTCATTAAACTCTACTGAATAATAATATCTTATAATGTTTAATACACCTTTAATTATATTAGTTGCAATAATAGATTCCTTTGAGGATTCTTGATAACTTGCATTAACTAAATGTAATGCAATAAAGGCTGCTTCATCCTCAGGTAAGTTAATATTTAGTCTGTTATTAATATAATCTACTGCCCATAAAGCAACTGAAAACTCTTCTTTATGAATTCTTCTTATTTCATCTAGCAAATCATTTTTTATTTGTATATTATTTTTATATCTTTTTATAGCAAAAGCAATATGGTCAGCTAAAGATATGTATATTTGTTTATCTAATTTTCTATCTAATTTTTTAGTAGCATATCCAATAATTTCATGAGCTAATTCAAATATTCCATCTGGAATTTGATTTATTAATTTCTTTATCTTATTGCTCATTTTTTTATCATCTACAACAAATATTTTTTCGATCTTATCTTCTTCTATCTCCTGACCAACTTTTCTCTTAAAGGCGATTCCCGACCCCATAATTATGACTTCTTTTTTAGTATTAGGATCTATTGATACAACTACGTTATTGTTCAATATTTTTTCAACAATCATCTTACATTCTCCTTACACTTGGAAAATAAAATACCTAAACTAGAGTATATTAATACACCCCAATTTAGGTATTGCCTGCATTCCAGTAACAATCCATATACTTAATAAATATATCTTATCATTGTAAATTACTACTGTCAATATGAATAAATTATCTTTGTTTTGTCGGTAAAATAATTAAAAATTCGCTTCCTTTATTAACTTCACTTCTAACAAATATTTTGCCCTTATGTAAAGCAACTAGCTGTTTAGTAAGTGTTAATCCTAATCCGCTTCCTCCAAATTCTTCAGATACATTATTATATGCTTGGCCAAATCTATCGAAAATAGCATTATGATAACTTTTATCTATTCCTATTCCTGTATCTTTTACAGATATTCTTACTGAGTTTCCAAGGTCTGATACTTTAACTTCTATCCTTCCTCCACTTTCAGTAAACTTAACAGCATTACCAACTAGATTAACTATACATTTCTCTATTTCTAATTCATCACATTCTATTATCTTTTCTTCTATTTCTGGATCTATGATTAATTCAATTCCTTTTGACTCAATATAATCCTTCATAGATAAAACTATTTCTTCTACTAGATAAACTATATTATGCTTTTTAAAGTCTAACTTATATGATCCTGACTCTATTTTAGATGTATCTATTATATTATTAATTAACCTTAAAAGCCTATTTGAGTTTTTACTTATTGCATCCATGTAGTAATCTAATTTATCTCTTGGAATAACTTTTTTATCATGATTTAATTTTGTTATAAGTTGTTCAACTGAAATTATAACATTTAACGGAGTTCTAAGTTCATGAGAAAGGTTAATAAAATAATTATTTTTATATTTTTCATTTTGAATTAATTTATTATACAGTTCTTCATTTTCTTTGAATTTCTTACTTAACTCATTAGACCTTTGTTCAACTAGGCTATCTAGTATCTTAACTCTGTTCCAAATTACATATACTATCATAAATATCAACAATAAATAAATCATGTATGCAAAAGGACTTTTCCACGGTTTTACTCCTACGGTAAAACTCACATTGGTAGGCTTACTCCACTCACCAGTAGAATTTCTTGCACTAACTTTAAATGTGTATTTACCACCCTCTAAGTTAGTATAACTAGCATAGTTTCTATCATCTGCTAATATCCACTCATTTTCTAGTCCTTCTAGCTTATAAGCATATTGAATTTTTTTTACATTTCCGTAATCAGGTAAAAAGAAATTAAAGTGTATATTATTATTTTTGTATTTTAAATGTATTTTATTCAAATCTAGAAGTTCATCCTGATTTGTATATGCACTTCCTACAACTACGCTAGGTATAAAATTCTTTTCCTTTAATTGCTGTGGATAAAAGGAAGTTAGTCCATTAATTCCACCAAACAGCATTTCCCCATCATTAGCTTTGTGATATGCAAAACCATTAAATTCATTTGCTGGTAATCCATCTGCTACATCATAATTAATAAATTTATTATTTTTTATATTAAACTTAGATATACCATAATTGGTACTAATCCAAAGATTTCCTTCATTATCAACTAAAATTCCATAAATAAAACTATTATGTAATCCATCATTTTCATTATATCTAATAAAGCTTTCGTCTTCTCTATTAAATTTATTTAACCCATATGCAGTACCAACCCAAACATTATTATCTTCATCTACAGCTATAGTTTTTACGGCATCAAAACTTATACTTTTTTTATTGTCCACTTCATTTCTATATACTTTTATTTCTTTAGTTTTTTTATTTAATCTAATTAAGCCACCTTCCATAGATGCGCCTATCCATATATCACCGTCTTTATCTTGAGCTATTCCTGAAAACATATTGTCGGATATATCATTTCTTATAAATAATTCATTATAATGTTGGAAATTATTCTTTCTATCAAAGGTACAAACACCTTCCTCAGTTGTTATCCATAAGTCACCATCTTTATCTATAAATAAACTTCTTATATTATTTGATACTACAGAATTTTCATCTTCATAGAAATAACTTGTAAACTTATTTGTATTTTTATCATATTTGTTTAGCCCATTTTCAGTAGCTATCCAAATCTCATTATCAATTCCAGTAATATCCCTTATATTATCATTACTAATAGAGTTCTCATCATTTGAACTTTTGTATTTAGTTATAGTATTATTTTTTTTATCTATAATATTTAGACCATTTTGAACAGTTCCTACCCAAATAAGTCCGTCATTATCTTTATATATTCCAGCTATCATATTATCACTTAATGAATTACTGTCTAAATAATCTTTTTTATAATTAGTAAACGAATTTTGATTGTTAAAAATACTTATTCCATCATAAGTTCCTACCCATATTGATCCAGAATTATCTTCTGTTAAAAACAATACATCATTACTAACTAAGCTTTGAGTGTCATATATCCTTGAAGTATAATTTATAAACTTATTTTCCTTTTCCTCTAACCTACTAAGACCTTTATCTGTTGCTATCCAAATTGTTTTATTTTTGTCCTTATATACATTTTTAATAGTATTACTGGCAATAGACCTTGAGTCATTTGGATTGTTACTATAGTGCTCTATATTATTTGTTTCTATATTTAACTTATTTAATCCCCCGTTATATGTACCTATCCATAAATTATTACCATCTATATATAAATCATATATAAAATTATCTGAAATTGAATTGCTTAATCCATCTGCAAAATAGTAAGTGATTTCCCCTGTTTTCTTATTAACTTTATTTAATCCTCTATCTTTAGTGCCTATCCACAAGTTTCCATCCAAATCTTTATCTATTGCATAGATAATTTGGCTAGATAATTTATTATTAATGTCTTTATCCGAATATAACCTTATAAAGTTATCCTTTTCTTTATCATATAAATTTAATCCATTTTCAGTTGCTACGTACATATTTTCATTTGAATCAATTAGTATTTCCGTTATATTATTATCAGATAAGGTACATCCATCAACACCCGAAATATACATTTTTATCTCATTTGTGTCAGTATTTATTTTATTTAAGCCTCTTCCAGTTCCAACCCAAATATTTCCTTCTTCATCTTCACTTATAGCAGAAATATAGTTGTCACTTATACTTTTATCATAACCTTCTCTATACTTATACACTTCAAATTCATGTCCATTATATCTGTTTAACCCATCTGTTGTTGCTATCCACATATAGCCCTTACTGTCTTGAAATAAATATTGAGCTGTGGTTTGAGACAACCCATCATCTACAGTTATTCTTTTAAAAACTATATTCTTTTTATCATTATTAACTGCACTGACTTGGAAACATAGACTATTAATAATAATACCTATTATTATTGGAAGTATTATCACTTTCCTCATTTTATATATCATATAAATTATTCCCCACTATATATTAATGAATTTTATAGTTTCTATTATATACTTTACCGTATAAAAAATATATAAAAAAAAAGACTAAAAACATTTTTTAGTCTTAAGATTTGGCAGGGGCAGTAGGAATCGAACCCACAACCAACGGTTTTGGAGACCGCTACTCTA
>NZ_JABUTB010000055.1:15331-18959 GCF_021443865.1 Clostridium sp. | reverse complement strand
ACATAAAAAGATTATATTAATTACATATTTATAGTTTAGTGAATGAAGGTGATACTTATGAAATTAGATTTTAATTTAAATCTTGCTCAAGAACAAAGACTAATAATGACTCAACAAATGCAACTTTCAATAAAGTTATTGCAAATGTCTACTTATGATTTAAGAGAATATATTGAAAATGAATTTTTAGAAAATCCAATTCTAGAAGGAGATTTTGACTTTGTTCAAGAGGACAAAAAATATGAAGACAAAATTGATTATAAAGAAATGATTAAGTATTTAGAATTTGATAATTATGGATCACAAAGCTATGGAGAGTACAATAAAGAGGATGATGTTTCACCTTTTAATTTTATTTCAGATAAGGAATCCCTTACTGAATATTTAAAAGATCAACTAATTGAAAGTGAAGAAGGTGAATACAAGAAAGCTATTGTATTCTATATGATAGAAAGTTTAGATAATAAGGGATATTTGGACATGCCTCTAGAAGAAATATGTAAGGAACTTCATATTTCCTTAGAATTAGGTGAGGAAGCCTTAGAGATTCTTCAAGATTTAGAGCCAGATGGAATCGGAGCAAGAGATTTAAAGGAATGTCTAAAGATACAGCTTATAAAGAAAGGTTTGCTAGATTATAATTTAGAAATAGTAATAGATGAGTATTTAGATTTAATTGCAGATAATAAATTTAATGTAATAGCGAAAAATTTAAAAATAACACCTAAAGAAGCTCAAGATTTAGGAGATATAATAAAGAAATTAGAACCAAAACCTTCAAGAGGATTTTATACAGGAGATGATGTTAAATATATAATTCCTGATGCAGCTATTAGAAAAATTGATGGTGAGTATTTTGTTATTATGAATGATGGTGTTATACCAAGATTATCTATTAGTAATGTTTATAAAGAAGCATTAAATAATAAGGATGATAAAAATACTGAAAACTATGTAAAAGAAAAATTAAGTAGTGCAATGTTTTTAATTAAAAGTATTGAGCAAAGAAAAAGTACTTTGCTAAGAATATTAGAAAAAGTTGTGGAAAAACAAAAGGATTACTTTGATAAGGGCCAAAAGTATTTAAAACCACTGACAATGAAGGAAATAGCAGATACTCTAGGAATTCATGAATCTACAGTTAGTAGAGCTATAAAGGACAAGTATATATTAACTAGTTTTGGAACTGTAAAAATAAAAGATTTATTTACTATAGGGTTAAGTGTAAATCAAAGTGATGGAGAAGAAGTTGCAGTAATAAATATAAAAAAGCAAATCAAGGAAATTATTGATGATGAAGATAAGAAAAAACCACTATCAGATCAAGTAATATGTGATAAGTTAAATAATAGGAATTTAAATATATCAAGAAGAACAGTAGCTAAATATAGAGAAGAACTTGAAATAAAATCTTCTAGTAAAAGAAAAAGAATAGAATAAAAAACACATAAAAGAGGAAAGTTAAATGTATAAAAATAATTATTAAAACTTTCCTCTCTAGAGGTAATATAATAAAATTCTGTAAAAACTTTTGGGAAATTTTAAAGAAAATGCTTTAAAATTTCATAGAAGTGTTTTATAATAATATTTGTGGGACATTTTAATAATGTGCGGGACTTTTTTAGACCAAAGGAGGGTTGACTGTGCAGGAAATATTGTCTTTAGAAAAAAAAATAGTTCCTGAACTTGTAGAAGTCCTTGATAAAAGATATAGTATACTTAGGACTATATATTACAATCAGCCAATCGGAAGAAGAGTTTTAGCAAATCATTTAGATTTAAGTGAGAGAATAGTAAGAAGCGAAATAAATTTCTTAAAATCTCAGAATCTAATTGAAATCAATACTCCGGGGATGACAGTAACAGAAGAAGGACAAGAAATTGTAGACAAATTAAAAGATTTTATACATGAAATAAAAGGATTATCAGATATAGAACAAAATATAAAATCTTTCCTTGGATTAAAAGATGTAGTAATTGTTCCAGGAGATGTAAAGAAAAATAAGACCATATTAAAAGAACTTGGTAAAGCAACAGCAAACTACCTAAAAGCTATAATTAGCGATAATAATATAATAGCAATAACAGGTGGGAACACTATTAAAGAATTTGTTGAAGCTGTGCCTAAAATGAGTTATCTTTCAAACATACTAGTACTTCCAGCAAGAGGTGGTATGGGAAGAAAGGTTGAAATACAGGCAAATACTTTGGCTGCATCTCTAGCACAGAAATTAAATGGTTCTTATAAATTGCTTCATATTCCAGAGAATCTTAGTTTAAGACTTTTAGATACCTTGTTAAAAGAAAAGGAAATAAAAGAAGTAATAGATAGTATACACAAAGCAGATATCTTAATATATGGTATTGGTGAAGCTTTAGTAATGGCAGAAAAAAGAGATGTTTCAATTGAAGAATATAATAAATTAAAATCTCTTGGAGCTGTTGGTGAAGCCTTTGGGTGTTATTTTAACAAAGACTCTCAAGTTGTATCAGAAAATACTTCTATTGGAATTAATATTAATGAAGCAAGAAAAATTAACACACATATTGCTGTGGCAGCTGGGGAAAATAAAGTTGATGCTATTATTGCCACTATGATGAATAATCATAATGCAGTTTTAGTAACAGATGAAGCAGCTGGCAGAAAGATTGTGGAATATATTAAAGAACACAATAAATAAGCTTAAAATTTTAAAAATTTTAAATATATAACTATTTTTAGGAGGTAATTGCAAATGGTAAATGTAGCAATTAATGGTTTTGGAAGAATAGGAAGATTAGCATTAAGATTAATGATTGAAAACCCAGAATTTAACGTGGTAGCAATCAATGACTTAACTGATGCTAAGACTTTAGCTCACTTATTTAAATATGACTCTTCACAAGGAAGATTCAATGGAGAAATCGAAGTTAAAGAAGGAGCTTTCGTAGTTAACGGAAAAGAAATAAAAGTTACTGCAGAAAGAAATCCTGCTGACTTACCATGGAAAGCATTAAATGTTGACGTAGTTTTAGAATGTACTGGATTCTTTACTTCTCAAGAAAAAGCAGGTTTACATTTAGAAGCTGGTGCTAAGAAAGTTGTTATATCAGCTCCTGCAACTGGAGATATAAAGACAGTAGTATTCAATGTAAATAACGATATATTAGATGGTACAGAAACAGTTGTTTCAGGTGCTTCATGTACTACAAACTGTTTAGCTCCAATGGCTAAAGTATTAAACGATAAGTTCGGAATTCAAAAAGGATTCATGACAACTATCCATGCTTACACTAATGACCAAAATACATTAGATGGTCCTCACGCTAAAGGCGATTTAAGAAGAGGAAGAGCTGCTGCTGCAAACATCGTTCCTAACTCAACTGGAGCTGCTAAAGCAATTGGTTTAGTTATTCCAGAATTAAAAGGAAAATTAGATGGTGGAGCTCAAAGAGTTCCAGTTACTACAGGTTCATTAACTGAATTAGTTGTTACTTTAGATAAGAAGGCAACTGTAGAAGAAATAAACGCTGCAATGAAGGCTGCTGCTAACGAATCATTTGGTTACACTGAAGATGAAATAGTTTCATCAGACGTAATAGGAATCACTTATGGTTCATTATTCGATGCAACTCAAACAATGGTTAT
>NZ_JABUTB010000055.1:0-13638 GCF_021443865.1 Clostridium sp. | reverse complement strand
ATGTTAGAAGCTATGGGAGTTAGCTATGTTGTATTAGGACATAGTGAAAGAAGAGAATACTTCAATGAAACTGATGAAGCTTTAAACAAGAAAGTTAAAGCAGCATTTGCTCATAACTTAACTCCAATTCTTTGCTGTGGAGAATCTTTAGAGCAAAGAGAAAATGGAACAACTAATGATGTTGTTGGAGCTCAAATTAAGGCTGATTTAGAAGGATTATCAAAAGAATTAGCTGAAAAAGTTGTAATTGCTTACGAACCAATCTGGGCTATAGGAACAGGAAAAACTGCTACTAATGAACAAGCTAATGAAACAATAAAAGCTATAAGAGATGTAGTTGCAGAAATGTTCGGAAAAGAAGTTGCAGATAAAGTAAGAATTCAATACGGTGGATCAGTTAAGCCAAACACAATTAAAGATCAAATGGCTATGTCAGACATAGATGGTGCTTTAGTTGGCGGTGCTAGCTTAGTTCCAGCTGATTTCTCTCAAATAGTTAATTTCTAATTGATTAAGGAGCTGTACTACAGCTCCTTTTTATTAGGTAATAATTATTATTAAAAATATTTTGATGCAAAGGTTTACCTAAGAGTTACATTTATTGTTTATTTAAATTAAATATAGTATAATAAATATGAAATTAAAGAAAGATAATATTAAATAAGTTGTTATAAATATTTTTAAGTTAACTAAATTAATTGTTAGTTTAAAGTATGTAGGAAAGCTAGGATTTTAGCAACTTATATTAAATTTTAAAAATATATGATTTTAATTCTATATAATATTGTCAATATAATTTCAAATATAGATAGAAAATTTGGAGGGAATTATGGCGAAGAAACCTGTAATGTTAATGATATTAGACGGATTTGGAATAGCTCCAAAATCAGATGGAAACGCTGTTGAAGCAGCACAAAAACCTAATTATAATAAATTAATGACACAATATCCAAACACACAATTACAAGCAAGTGGTATGTTTGTTGGATTACCTGATGGACAAATGGGTAATTCAGAAGTAGGACACTTAAATATTGGTGCTGGAAGAATTATATATCAAGAATTAACTAGAATAACTAAGGAAATTGAAGAAGGCGGATTTTTCAAGAATGAAGCATTAACTTTAGCAATAGATAATGCAAAGAAAAATAATGCTGCACTTCACTTAATGGGATTATTATCTGATGGTGGTGTTCACTCACACATAGATCATTTAAAGGGACTATTAAGATTAGCAAAAGAAGCAGGATTAAAAAATGTTTATGTTCATGCATTTATGGATGGTAGAGATGTACCACCATCATCAGGAAAATATTTTGTAAATGATCTTGAAGAGTATATGCAAGAAATTGGTGTAGGTAAAATAGCTACTGTATCAGGTAGATACTATGCTATGGATAGAGATAACAGATGGGAAAGAGTTGAGCTTGCTTACAATGCTATGGTTCTTGGAAAAGGTGAAATGGCATCTTCAGCAGCTGAAGCTATGGAAAAATCATATAATGATAACAAAACTGATGAGTTTGTTTTACCAACTGTTATAGAGCAAAATGGAATGATTAAGAATGGTGACTCTGTAATATTCTTTAACTTTAGACCAGATAGAGCTAGAGAAATAACTAGAGCTATTAATGATAAAGAATTTACTGGATTCAATAGAGAAAGATTAAACCTAACATTTGTTACACTAACTCAATATGATAAGACTTTAGAAGGTGTAAATGTTGCATATAGACCACAAACTATAAGTAACACTTTAGGAGAATTTGTTTCAAATAAGGGATTAAATCAATTAAGAATTGCAGAAACAGAAAAATATGCTCACGTTACTTTCTTCTTTAATGGTGGAGTTGAAAAAGAATACCAAGGAGAAGATAGAGCATTAATATCATCTCCAAAGGTTGCAACTTATGATTTAAAACCAGAAATGAGTGCTTATGAAGTAACTGATGAATTAATTAAGAGAATAGATTCAGATACTTATGATATGATTATCTTAAACTATGCTAACCCAGATATGGTTGGTCACACAGGTGTTATGGAAGCAGCTGTTAAGGCTATAGAAACTGTAGATGAGTGCTTAGGAAGAGTTGCAGATAAGATTTTAGAAAAGGATGGAACATTATTCATAACTGCTGACCACGGTAATGCAGAAATAATGATAGACTTCTCAACAGGAAATCCATTTACAGCTCATACAACTGATCCAGTTCCATTTATATGGGTATCAAACAATACCGAAGGAAGAGAATTAAAAGAAGGTAAGCTAGCAGATATAGCACCTACTATGTTAAATGAAATGGGACTTGAAGCACCAGCAGAAATGACTGGAGAATGTTTAATAGTTAAAAAGTAGTAGATAATAGATAATAGAGAACGCAGCTATAGGCTGCGTTTTTTTTTATTGGAAAATATATGAAAAGAGTTTTAAAACTATGTTATAATTTATTCATTATAAAAATTAAATATAATTGTTTAATTTATAGATTATTAAGGAGATTGGTATGGGGAAAGATTTTAAAATAAGCAATCAAAATGAAGAAAGTTTGAGTGATTATATAAAAAAATTAGATGAAAAAGAAAATGGAAATTTTTGGCATGAATCTATAGAAAATATTACACTTGGATTTATGTTTACTTTATTTAGGATTTACTAATAAATTAAAGCAACAGATAGTATCATTTACAATAAAATAGATAACATAATAATTAATTACTATAATTTGAGTAAATAAAAAAGATGCTATGATAGAGTTTTATCACAGCATCTTTTTTATGTTTATATTAAATACACATTTAAATTTTGAAATTATAAAGTGCAACCGAAATCTGAAATTAATGTTTGTCCTGTAATTGCACGTGATTCATCACTTGATAAGAATAAAATAATATTTGCAACATCATCTGGCATACATGGATTAACAGTTAAATCACTATGTTTAGACATTTGTGTCATCATATTTCTATTAAGTTTTTCTGGATTCATCTGAGCTAACATTGGAGTGACAATTGTTCCTGGACATACAACATTACAACGAATATTTGTACCAGCAAAACGTAAAGCAGTATGCTTTGTTACACCAATAATTGCTGCCTTTGATGAAACATATGCAGCTCCACCACATCCATGTACACCTGCTATTGATGCTACATTTATAATAGATCCATTCCCAGTTTTCATCATTTCATTTGCAGCTTCACGAATACAATATATTGTTCCTTTGGTATTTGTATCGATTATATAATCAATATCATCATCAAGAACTGATTCTATTGGCTTTAAGCCTTCTTCTAATACTCCTGCATTATTAACTAAAACATCAATCTTACCAAAAACCTCAACTGTCTTTGCAATTAAATTTTTAACACTATCAGTATTTGATATGTCTGCTACTACTGTAAGAACTTCGCCACCAGCTTCTTTAATTTTATTAGCAACATCAATTAATTGAGCTTCACGACGAGCACTAATGACAACTTTTGCACCTTCTTTTGCAAATAACAATGCAGTTGCTGCTCCTACACCAGAATTTCCCCCTGTAACTATTGCTACCTTCCCTTTTAAACGAGCCATAATATCCTCCATTAAATCAGCGAATTATCGCCATATTGTAATTGAAGTATAACCTCTCGATAAAATATTGTCAATATACATTTTTGTAAAATTAAGGATAAATAACGCATATATAATATATGTTTAAAGATGAAATAATATTCCTTAGATAAAAATATTTTGAATATCAAATGATTTGACAAAGAAAAAAAAGGAAGATATAATATCAATAAATTTAAATAGCAATTTATAGGAGTTGTATTATATGAATATAAAATTAGTAACAGATTCTGCCTGTGATTTATCCATAGATTATATTAAAGAAAACGATATTTCATTGGCAACATTATTGGTTAACTTAAATGGAGAATTTATAGAAGATGATCTAGGACAAACTTTATCTCATAAAGAATTTTATAAAATTGTTAGAGAAGGAGCGATGCCTTCAACTACTCAAGTAAATGTAGGAACATTTTATGATATATTTTCAAAGTATGTTAGTGAAGGAAAAACTATTTTATATATAGGGGTATCATCAGCCTTAAGTGGAACTATAAGTAGCGCAATTACTGCTAAAAATATGGTTTTAGAGGAATATGAGGATGCTAAAATATATATTTTAGATTCTTTAAGTGCATCTTTAGGGGAAGGCCTTTTACTATGTAAGGCTGTTGAAATGATAAAAGATAATAGAGATATAGATGAAATAGTAAATTATTTAGAATCTATTAAAAGGAAAATTATTCATGTTATAACAGTAGATGATTTAAAACACTTAAAAAGAGGTGGCCGTATTTCAGGAACAGTAGCAACTGTAGGAGGGGTATTAGGAATCAAACCCACTTTAAAAATTGATAATGAAGGAAAAGTAGTTCCTACAGAGAAAATTAAAGGAAGAAAAAAAGCTTTAAAGTACTTATTTGGGCAACTTAAAGCAAAGGGTAAAGATATAGAAAAGCAAATAATATATATTTGCCATGCAGATTGTATTGAAGATGCATTAGAGTTGAAGAAAATGGTATTAGAAGAATATAAGGTTAAAGATATTATTATAAATCCTATAGGTGTAGTAATTGGGGCTCATGGTGGTCCAGGAACTCTTGCTATAATATTTATGGGAAATGAGAGATAATTTTAAAGGAAAAACTGAATTCATTATTAAGTGTAAAAATGTTATAAAAAGTACTAATAAATTATAATAAGTAATAATATATAATAATAATATTTTTATGGGAGAGTAATATGCCTAGAACCTATTCTTATTCAGCAGATTTTGATATTGAAACTGAAAAACTTTTTAAAGATGCTGTGTTTCTTGGAGAAGGACATAATGGGATAGTTTATGAGCTGCCAAATAATTTAGCTATTAAGATTTTTCAAGAAGCAAAATGTTGTAAGGAAGAAGGAGAAATTTTAAAAAAGGTAAATAAATCTAAGTATTTTCCAAGAGTTTATAATATGGGGAAGTTTTATATTGTAAGAGACAAGATACAAGGGAATAGATTAGATAGTTATATTAAGAAAAAAGGCTTTAGCTATGAAATTTCAGAAGGGTTATATAATTTACTAACAGAGTTTAAAAAGCTTAAATTTACTAAAATAGATGTTAGGTGTAGAGACATATATATAACTAATAATAAAGAGATAATGGTTATAGATCCTAAGCAATGTTACAAGAAAAAAGTCAGTTATCCAAGACATCTAATGAAGGGGTTAGAGAAGGTTGGGGTTTTAGAAAGTTTTTTGGAGGATATTAGAATAATTAATAATAAGACTGCGATAGATTGGGAAAAAAAATACAATCAATATTTACAAAATAAGGAATATACTTTATGAAGGATTAAGAGAGCCTAATAGGCTCTTTTTTTATACCATCAATTAATGTAATGTATTACCTCAGTGCTTTGAGTATGCTTTATAGAGGTGTTTTCTAGAAAAAATAATTGATACTAAAATATACATGTAACTTCTAAGTTTAATAAATGTACATTTATGGAACAAAAGTTAAACTCAATCATCGTTGAAAACGATTTAAAATTGTTATATTATTAATATATAGTTAATATATAGTCAATAAACAGTAAATATATAGTTAATATATATTCAATATATGGTGAATATATAGCAAATATATAGTAAATATATAGTCAATATTGTCATTCGAAGGAGGTGGAAGTTTTGCTAAAGGATATTACTAATGAAAAGTTGATGAAATTAAATATTGAAGCAAAGGACTGGGAGGATGCAGTGCGTCAATCTGCACAGCCTCTTATAGATGAAGGAAAGATTAAGCAGTCTTATGTTGAAGATATGATTGCTGGGGTGAAGGAGGTTGGGCCATATATTGTTTTGACAAAGCACGTCGCATTTCCTCATGCTAGACCAGAAAAAGGTGCTTTAGAGAATGCTATCGGAATTGCTACACTAGCTAGTCCAGTAGAATTTGGAAACAAGGACAACGATCCAGTTAAATATCTCTTTTGTCTGAGTGCTATAGATAACAACCAACATATAAATGCACTTTCAGAGCTTGCTGGTATGATTGAAGACCAGGAATTTTTCAAGGTATTAGATACTGCTAAATCTACAGAGGATATTATGAATTATATTATCAATAAATAATAAATAAAGGAGGTGTAATTATGTACAAGGCTTTAGTTTGCTGCCGTGCTGGCATGGGAAGTAGTATGCTTTTAAAGATAAAAGCAGATCAAGTTATTAAAGAAAACAATTTCCCAATCGTTACAGAACACGGTAACTTGGATTCTTTAATAGGATTCAATGGTGATTTAATTATAACAATGGATGACTTATCTAATGAACTAAAGGATAAGGCTCCATATACTTTAGGAATTCGCAATATTATGGACAAAGTAGAAATGAAAGCAAAAATGGAAGAATTTTTAGCTAGTAAAGAAGGAAAGTAAAAAAAAAGAATATAGGAGGAGAAAATAATGTTAGACGCTATTTTAGCACAATCACGTAATACGGCATTAATCATGGGATTAATAGCCTTTATAGGACTTATTCTACAAAAAAAATCTGTAACTGATGTTGTTAGTGGAACAATGAAAACAATAATTGGATTTATGGTGTTTAATATCGGTTCTAGTGCAATGTCAACAGTTGTTACAAAGTTTACAGAACTATTTAACACAGCCTTTGGAATTGAAGGGGTTACAACTCAGGTTGAGGTTGCTACAGGCTTAGCATTAAATACCTATGGTACAGAAGTGGCAATGGTTATGCTCCTTGGATTTGTAATGAATTTATTATTTGCTAAATTTACTAAGTTTAAAGCTATTTTCTTAACTGGACAACACTTTTTATATTTTGCATGTGTTATCGCATTAGTATTTATTGCTAATGGAATGCCAACCTTAGTTACTGTAATTCTTGGTGGTACTTTACTAGGATTATGTGGGGCTGCATTACCTACCTTATGTCAGCCTTTTATGAACAGGATAACTGGAGCAGACAATCTAGCTATGGGACACTTTAACTGCGTTGGTTATGCATTCTCTGGATATGTTGGAAAATTAATAGGCAAAATGGGTTCTGGAAAAGAACATAAAGATGCAAGTGATGTTAAAATGCCTAAGTTCTTCGAAATATTTAGAGACTTCATCTTCTCAGTTGCTTTATTCATGGTTGTATTATTCTACGTAGCAGTAATTGCTTGTGTAGTTACTGGAAAAATGGATGTAGTAAAAGCTTCTGCAGGAAACGATATTTGGTTTATTTATCCATTATTACAAGGATTACAGTTTGCTGCTGGTATGAGCGTATTAATTTATGGTGTTCGTCAATTCATCGCTGAAATTACAGCTGCATTCGTTGCTATTTCTGAAAAATATATACCAAATTCTAAGCCTGCTGTTGACTGTCCAGCAATATTCCCATTTGCACCAACAGCTGTATTAATAGGATTTGTTGGATCATTTATAGGTGGACTTGCTGCTATGGGATTAATGGTAGCATTTGATAGCAGTGTTATTATGATTCCAGCTGCTGGTATATGCTTCTTCTCTGGTGGAACATGTGGTATATTTGGTAATGCTTATGGTGGTTGGAAGGGTGCTTTAATAGGCTCATTCATCGTAGGTATGGCTTTAACCGGCTTACCACTAATTCTATATCCTGCTTTTGCACAACTTGGAATTGCAGGAGCATCATTCCCTAATGTTGACTACAACATTATCGGATCAATAATTAACTGGATTTTAGGATTATTTTAGATTTATCTCTTAATTAGTTAAGAGTTAGGGACAAGCGTAAACTCTTGTCCCTATTTTTAAGTAGGAGGTATTATATGGAATTAAAAGATATTATGGCACAACGTAAAATCAAAGGTGTGCTTGTAAAAGTGATTAATCATCCTGCAATGGTTATTATGGCGCAGGATTGTGGGATGGATTTTATTTTCTATGATGGAGAGCATGGCATAATTAGTGAGGAAAAACTACACGATTTGATAGTACTAGGAAATGCAGGGGGATTTTCTTCAATTGTAAGAGTGCCACAGCTTGCCAGGAGAGACGTATCTCGTATGCTAGATTCTGGTGCTGCAGGAATTATGGTTCCAATGATTGAAACCAAGGAACAGGCAGAGCAGTTGGTGGAATGGAGTAAGTATCCGCCAATAGGAAAAAGGAGCTACTCTGGAGGTGCTAATACCCATTATGGACCAAGTGGAAACCGTGGCAAAAACATGGAAGATATGAACCATAGAACCATCAGTATTGTTCAGATTGAAACCTTAAAGGGAGTAGAAAATGTGGACGAGATTCTAGAGGTTGATGGTATTGATGCAGCTGTGATTGGTCCCTGTGATTTAGGCATATCTATAGGTAATCCGGATAATGATATGAACAAAGAGGAGCTAAAGCTGATCAAAAAGGTTGCAGATTCCTGCAGAAAATATAATAAGGCTTTTGGTATTATTGGGGGCATGGAGCTTCAAAAATACTTTAAGGAGGATATTAACATCCTCGTATCTGCCATTGATACAAAAATGTTAAGAACAGCATTAACAAAAGCAGTGGAAGAATATGATAGTTTAGAGTAAAGGAGTAAACATGAAAAGAGATAATGAACAAATTAGAGAATTTCTAAAAATTGCATCTTTAGAGCTTAAGGAATTTGCTGATGGTATAGATATAGATACACTTATAGATGCAAAGAATATGATTTTGAGAGCAGAGGCAAATAAGAACCGCGTACATATTACGGGAATTGGAAAACCAGGACATGTAGCTGGCTATATTGCTTCCTTGTTATCTTCCACAGGAACACCAACCTATGAACTTAATGGAACAGAAGCAGTACATGGAAGTGCAGGCCAGGTAGTACCGGGAGATGTAGTTATTGCCATCAGCAATAGTGGTGAAACATCTGAATTGAAGGCAACAGTGGAAACCTTAAAGAAAAATGGAGCAAAGATCATTTCTGTTACTGGAAATGAAAGTTCCTGGTTGGCTAAAAAGGGAGATGTAGCCTTGATTGCTGGTGTAAAACATGAGGGTGACTCTTTAAACAAGCCACCTAGAGCATCCATTATGGCGGAAATAGTGATGCTGCAAAGCTTAAGTATTCTACTACAGAATGAAAAGGGCTTAGAACCTCATCAGTATGTTAAGTGGCATCCAGGTGGAGCACTTGGAGCAAGTATAAGAGAGGAGGAAGATAATAATGAAAATGGAAGGAATCATTACGCCAATAGTAACGCCGTTTAAAAGAGATGCAGAGGAGAGCATAAACTATGAAGCAGCAGCTGATTTAGTTAACCATCTTATTGACCATGGTGCTAGTGGAATTTTTATATTAGGAAGCAACGGAGAATTTCATGTAATTGATGAAGAGGAAAAAGTGGAATTTGCCAAGTATATTATTGAGGTGGTAAATAAGAGAGTTCCTGTATATGTAGGAACAGGATGTTGCTCCACAAGAGAAACCATCCGTTTATCTAAGAGAATGGAGGTATTAGGTGCTGATGCATTATCTGTTATCACTCCATATTTCTTAAAGCCAACAGATGAAAATCTGTATGCTCACTATAAGGCAGTGGCAGAAAGTGTAAGTATTCCAATAGTGCTTTACAACATTCCTAAGGCTACTGGATGTCCACTATCACCAGAGCTAGTTGATAGGCTAGCTGATATTGAGAACATAGAGGCAATCAAGGATTCTAGTGGCGAAGAGGATAGATTAATAGCTTATGCTGATATCTCAAAACGTAAAGGTCTGCAGCTGTTAGTAGGTAGTGACTCTAAAATTTCCTATGCATATGGATTAGGTGCAAGGGGAGCTGTTGCAGGAACAAGTAACGTTATTGTTGATATTTTAGTTGGTTTGGATAAGGCATTAAAGGAAGGTGACAGTGCTACTGCAGAAAAGTTACAGAAGGACATTGATGTACTACGTGGTGTGCTTAAGCTAGGAACAGTTCCAAGTGTTATGAAACGTGCCTGTGAGCTAGCTGGTGTTGCTGAAGTTGGACCTGCCAGAAGGCCGGTACAGGAGCTAAGTGTAGAGGATGATGTAAAAATAAAGGAAATGCTGAAATACTATGGTTTATATAAGTAGATAAGGAGGGTAATTATGAGTGAATATGTTATTAAGGAAGATAGTACGAAGCTATTATTATATACAATAGGAGATTTTGCACTCTCTCTTTTACTAATGATTTTATCTGTGCAGTTCTATATGAGAGGAAGATACCTGCTTACTTTTTTTTCAATAACTGGGATATGGTTTTCAGTAAAATACATGTGCCGTTATGGAATGAGATTAGTAAAGAAAAAAACAGTATGTAGCTTTGGTGCTAAAGAAGTGACTATTCACTCTTTACCCGGAGGTGATAAAACATTTTTATATAGAGATGTGGACGAAGTGAAGATTTTAAGTGACTGGAAGAGCATAAAAATCTTTTTTTCTGGAAAATATGTTAAACATCCATCTGGGTGGGATTATGTAGGAGTAATCTATCCTTTTAAAAGAAAAAAGTTAGAAGAGGTTGAAAAGCAAGCTACAGAGATTTTAGAAAAGCATCAGGTAAAAGTAAGTAAGGTAACTAGGAAATAAAATATATTGCAGAAGAGATTATAAGAATATAAGAGGTGTATTATGCAAAAAGTAGTAATTACAAAACGTATTGTAGATACCGGTGCCATGGCTATAGTTCGAGTGGAGACCATCCAAAGAGGTATCGAAATAGCAGAAGGACTGCTAGCTGGTGGAATTGACTGTATGGAAATCAGCTATACTTTGCCAAATGCAGCAGATGTTATTAAGGCATTAAAGGAAGAGTTTGGAGATAAGCTTATTGTTGGTGCTGGAACCGTTCTAGATTCAGAAACTGCAAGGCATGCTATCCTTAATGGTGCACAGTTTATAATTGCACCAACACTAAAAAAGGAAGTGGCTATTATATGTAACAGATACCAGATTCCTTATGCTCCAGGATGTACTTCCATTACAGAGGCTGTAGAAGGCTTAGAGTATGGAGCCGCTTTTATAAAGGCATTTCCAATATCTGATTTCTATGGTCCCAAGCTGATATCCATCTTCAAGACGCCAATACCATTCATGCCAATACTTGCAAGTGGTGGAATAAATCTAGACAATTTAAGCGACTATGTTACTCGTGGTGTGGAATGTTGTGGATTTGGGGGACTTTTAACTAAGGGTACCAAAGAAAATATAGCTGAAAATGCAAGAAAAATCAAAACTATTATCGATGAAACAAGAAAGAAGAAATAATTTCAGGTATGAATTGAGTTATAATTTTATGAGAAAATTATAACGTATCTGTCGGTTTTATGTAATGGTTGATATATCCTTGAATTGTAATGAAAGGTAAAAGAAGAGGGGTTTTATGGATAATGATATATTAATATTGATGCAGTTCTTATTAAAAAAGACATATCTTACTCTTAAAGATATCGAAGTAGGAATCAATGTTACTAGAAGACAAGCTACCTATCGAATTGACAAACTTAATATGCTGTTAAAAAGTGAAGGGGTTCCTTTGATAACCATAGATTCTACTTATGCAAAAGGGATATTAATTGACCAAAAAACAGCTGAAGCAATTAACAGGCTTCTATCATGCAGTGAACTAGAAGAGCAGTATTACTTAAGCAAAAAAGAACGATTGATTTATATGTATTTGATGATGTTTTTGAATAGGGAGTATCTTTGTCTAAATCACTTTACGGATTCTCTATCTATGAGCCGTTCCACGGTGCTTCTAGACTTTAAGGAGCTAGTACAGTACCTAGAAGAAGAGGGTATTGAGGTAAAAAACAACAGGAGAAGAGGGTATTTCCTAATTGGCTCAGAAATGCAAATTCGTCGTATAATGATGAAATATGTAAACTATGCTTTGACTGAGGATGTCAGTAGAAAAGTATTTGATATTTTTATTGATGACTATAATCTGGACAACTTTAACAGAGCTTCATTAGTTATTACTGAGCTTTCTAGGAAACATCATATCCGCTTTATTGAAGAGCGTCTAGTGGAATTTATTTATATATTTATTTTTCTAAAAGCACGTATGCAGAGTGGAGAAAATGCAGCAGATGAAATTGAACAATTGATTGATAGCAGTGTAATGATGTCTATGAAAGAATATGAATTTACACTGGATTTGCTAAAAAACTATAAGGATACGGAGAATATCAGATCTGCAGATATAAATTATATAGCCTCTTGGATTCTTGGTATTTCTTTTGGAGACATTAATGAAGAAACCAAGGACTGTATTTTAATTTCTGATATTATAGGTAAAATCATGGCACGTTTTGAGTGGCTAAGTGGTGTACGTTACAGTGATACTGAAAAAATATTCATTCAGCTTTACTCACATTTTAGGCCAGCCTATTATCGGCTGACTTTTAAGCTACCCATTTATAACCCATTATGTGAAAAAGTTAAGGAAGAATACAAAGAGATGTATCAGCTTGTAGAAGAGACCATGAAGCCATTCAATGTTATTTTCGGAGGTGAGATTCCACCGGAAGAGATTGCCTACTTAACAATGCACTTTGCTGTTATCTATACCTCTGGCAGGAAGGAACGTGAAATTGAAAAGCAAAAAACAGCCTTAGTTGTCTGTTCCAATGGAATAGGAACCTCCTTTATCCTATATAACGAGCTGACCAAGCTGTTCCCAGAATTACATTTCTTATCTCCAATGGACTCTGTGAATTTAGATAAAATATCTGAGCATGTAGATATAATATTTGCAACTAACTATATATCAAATAGTATTAAAACTGATATACCGGTGATTAATGTACGTCCAATAATGAGTATTACAGAACGCTATCAGGTTATGCGTGAGGTATATCTTCAGATTGGTTGTAAATCATTAAAGCAACCAAATGTAGACATGGTTATGAGCATTATATCAAAGTATACAGACATCAGAGAGGAAAATTCACTATATAATGAACTACTTACATATTTTTCAAAGACTCATACTATTAAAAATGAGGACTGCAAGAAATTACATCTTGTAGACATAGTTAGGCCTTCAATTATCAGCCTCGGCATAGAAGCAAGTGACTGGGAGGACGCGGTGAGAAAAGCTTATGAGCCTATGGTTAAAGAAGGTTTCATCACATCTAACTATGTTGAAGAAACTATAGCCAGTATAAATATAGTAGGACCATATGTTGTTATTACCAAACATGTGGCTTTGTCACATATCAATTCACAGGCAGGAGCACTAGGCCTAGCCATGGGAATCGGTACACTAAAAAAACCAGTTTGTTTTGGTAATAAGGAGAATGACCCAGTAAAATATATATTCAGTCTCAGTGCTATAGATAACGAAACACATTTATGTGCTATGTCAGAGTTTGTGGAATTATTAAATGATAAAAAGTTCTATGAAATGTTAGACAAAGCACAGGACTCACAAGAGGTTATGAAGTTCATAGAGCGCAGCGGTGCTGGGGAACATACACATTAGTTATGACTTCTGTGTTAAATAGATTTATAATAATGGACTCCATATCTAAACTTGACCCTGTCAAGTAGACAATAGGAAAAAAGACTCTTCATTATGCGGCATG